>JBATHL010000468.1:0-1835 GCA_049666745.1 Gammaproteobacteria bacterium | reverse complement strand
AATCATAGAGATCGCAAGACAGGCCACCGCCGCCGGACAGGCAACAGTACCCGCGTGGTATGAAAGCAGCCCGGGCGAGGAACTGGTTCTGGGTGTGCGCGCCATTCTGCCACTGGTACTGTTTCTGTTCCTGGTACTCAAACTGGTACTGAAAGAACAACTCAAAAACAAGGGCGAGATTTTCTACGGCATCACCTTGACGATTATCGGCATGTGCATCTTCAACCTGGGACTCACCTACGGCCTTTCCAAGCTCGGTGGTGATGTCGGTACACTGGTTCCCGCTGCATTTACTGAAATACCCGGAGTTGAAGTATCGCCTATCTATATTTATGCCATCGGCCTGACGCTGGCCCTGTTGTTTGCCTGGGTCCTGGGTTTTGGCGCCACCCTGGCGGAACCGGCACTCAACGCCCTGGGGGAAACCACGGAGAAACTGACCAATGGTGTTTTCAAAAAGAAGACCCTGCTCATAGCCGTCTCCCTCGGCGTAGCTTTCGGTATTGCGGCCGGCCTCGCCAAGTTGATATTTCACCTACCCCTGGTGTGGATGATCGTACCCAGTTATCTGCTGGCTATTGTATTGACCGTCTTCTCCAGCGAAGAATATGTCAATGTTGCCTGGGACAGCGCCGGAGTAACTACCGGCCCGATCACCGTCCCCCTGGTACTGGCCATGGGACTCGGCATAGGTTCTGCAATGAACGCCGTGGAAGGCTTCGGGATTCTCTGCATGGCGTCGATCGGTCCCATTATTTCGGTGATGATCACCGGCCTATGGGCACGTTATAAAGCCGGAGTACAGGCTAAAGCAGCCATAGCGGCAGCTACAGTCTCTGCGGAACAGGAGGCGCTAGCCGTATTATGAGCAATGGAAATATTACCTATCTGACGGATGTCGCCCTGATTACCTGCGTTGTTAAAAGCGGTATGAGCGATAGCATATTGAAAGCTGCCCGAGACGTCGGCGCGATCACCGGCGCTATCAGTTACCACGCCAGGGGACACGGTTCACGTGAACGTCTTGGGTTGATCGGTATTGCGGTAGAAGCTGAAAAAGAAGTGGTGAGTATTCTGGTGTCCTCGGAGCAACAGGATACCGTATGTAATGCCATGTACCGGGGCGGAAAGCTGGACACCCCGGGCAATGGTTACCTGTACATCACAGCGCTGGAGAAAGTCGCGACTTATATTCCGCAGGATATGATGAGCAAACTGGAGGAAGGATCATGACCCCGGGCACGGTTCGCTTCCCCTCCCCCGAGGCCGCCAAACTCATCACCTGCGTATTGCCTGATAACGGGACTGACAAGGTGCTGATGAAGGCACTGCGTGACGAAAAACAGATCCTCAGAACAAGCAGCGTAGCCTGCCGGGGTATCGCAGTTTTGCAGAGCGCCAAAAGCAAACATGACCAACTACCGGAACCTCACCTGGTCAGGAAGGTGGAAATTGCCGTAGCAGAAGATGAAGCCGATGCATTGTTTGATTACATTTATGAAACAGCGGGTATTGGCCACAAAGGCGGCGGAACCCTCTTTATGGGGCCACTGATAAACGTAACGCCGTTCGAACTACCCGAGGGTGTACCTGACGAAAAATCGCGTTAAATGACAGGCTGCCTCAGAAGTTCGCCAGGAAGAAGGGAATAAGCAAGGCATTGGCCAGGTCGATGAAGAACGCACACACCAGCGGAACGATAATAAATGCCTGGTGCGAAGCGCCGTAACGTTTGGCCACTGCCGACATATTCGCCATGGCGGTAGGGGTTGACCCCAGTGAAATACCGCCAAACCCGGCACAGACAACAGCAGCGTCGTAGGTACGCCCCATCA
>JBATHL010000467.1:0-5638 GCA_049666745.1 Gammaproteobacteria bacterium | reverse complement strand
GGTGGCGGTTGGTACCATCAGGTATTTGCCGGCACGGATCTGGTTGCCGCGGATATTGTTGACTTCCTTTATCAGTGCCACGGTACTGCGATACTTTCTCGAAATATGACTCAGGGTTTCGCCGTTTTTAATCTTGTGGCGCACCCAGTTGATACGTTTACTCGGCGGTACCTGGGCCACGCCGATTTTAAATTGCTCCGCTTTTTCGCGTGGTAACAGTAACCGGTGCGGGCCCTTGGGTGCGGTTGCCCAACGGTTAAATGCCGGGTTCAGTTGGTAGAGTTCGTTCACCGAAATACCGGCGAGTTCAGCGGCCAGGGCCAGGTCGATTTGACCATCTAGTTCGACGATTTCATAACTCACCTGGTTGGTTACCGGAATCAGGTCGAGCTGGTATTTGTCAGGATTGGCAAACAGCTCTCGAAGCGCGAACATTTTGGGTACATAAGAGCGGGTTTCCTTGCGAATTCTTGTCAGGTGCCAGAAATCAGTCTGACGCTTCTTTTTCCTGTTGTAGCGTACCGCGCTACGAATTTTCCCCGGCCCCGCATTGTAAGCTGCCAGGGCCAGTTCCCAGTCACCGTCAAATTGTTGCGCCAGGCTATCGAGATATGAGATTGCCGCATGGGTCGATTCAATGATGTCGCGACGGCCGTCATACCACCAGTTTTGCTTCAGACCGAGGAAGCGTCCGGTGGAAGGAATGATTTGCCACATGCCGGAGGCACGTCCGTGGGAGTAGGCGAAGGCCTGGTATGCAGACTCGACGATAGGTAGCAATGCCAGCTCACTGGGCAGGTTCCGCCTCTCAAGCTCATCGAGTACAAAAGGTAAAATCGGGCGTGCACGTTCCATTACGCGCTGCAGGTAGCCGGGGTGATCCAGATACCATTTCAATTCCGCTTTCACGCGGGCATTGTTAACCGGGGTCAGTTGCATGCCTTCCCGTAATCGAAACCAGGCATCATTTTTTCTGCTAGCGGCCAATGCTTCGGCTTCTTCAAGCAACTGTTGTTGTAGTGCCTGCTCGGCAAGCTCTGCCTGAATTTCGATTTCCAGATTACGCGGTACGTCGTCACTTTGCTCAAAATCGAAATAATCCGGCGAATCGTAGAAATCCAGTTCCAGTAACGCATGCCTCGTTGGCGCAGCGATAGTATCTGTAGAGCTCGCAGACGGCGCTGTCACGTCTACGACTGGAGAAGCTTCGGCTGAAGAAGTGTTGACATCCGGCGTGACCATAACGCCGGTCTGCGCCATGCTGTCGGCAGCAGGATCGGGGTTCAGACTTGAGCAGCCCGCCACGACCAGCGCCACCAGGATAGCGACCAGAGTATTCCTGTCCCCATAAAGGGGCTTTTGCTTGATAAACATTAGTATCGATCGCGCTATGTGGCTAGAATAAGTCAATTGTACCTTCCGAATCATAAGTTTCAAATGAGATTTTTGCGACAAACTACTGAAAGCAAAGGATTTGCCAATATCAATGATTGGTATTTTAGCAGAACAGGACAAAATCTGTTTAAAGAGCTAGAAGAAAAAATTAATCCATTGCTGGCCACTACCTTTGGTTACTACTCGTTACAGATCGGTTGCGCCGGGTTAGCCGCGCAATTGCAGCAAGGCTGTCGTGTAAAGCATCAGTTTACCCTTGGTGAAATTGATTCGCAGGCGCACATCAGGGCGAACCCTTCGATGTTGCCGATTGCATCCGATAGTGTTGATCTGGTTATCCTGATGCACCACCTCTCGAATACCAGCGAACCGCACTCGATGTTGCGCGAAGCGTTTCGCATTTTGATCCCCGAAGGTAAACTGATAATCATTGATTTCAATCCAGTGTCATTATGGGGCTTGCGTCACTTTTTCCAGTCCTGGCTAGAACATGTTCCCTTCAAAGGTCAGCTCTATTCTGCCAAACGTATTGACGACTGGATGCAGCTACTCGGCTTTGATCAGTACCGCCAGTTAAGAGTTGGCTATTTACCACCGATACAGAAACCTTCGATAACCCGTCATTTGTCCTGGCTGGAAAAAGGTACCAGGAACTGGTTGCCAATATTTGGCGCGCTCAATTTGCTGGTTTATAGCAAGAGTATTTCGCCGTTAACACCGGTGCGGCATCGATGGGTAACTCGCAAGATATTGCCCGGAAAGATTGTCCGCCCGAGCGTCGGGCGAGATATGAAATATGACCGTTAGACAGTTATGAGCCTTAAAGTTGTCATGTATACCGACGGGGCCTGCCGCGGTAATCCGGGGCCTGGCGGCTGGGGAGTTGTGCTGCGCTTCCAGGGAAATCATAAAACCCTGCAGGGATACGCTGCGGAAACTACTAATAATCGCATGGAGTTAACCGCGGTAATCGAAGGGCTAAAGGCACTAAAGCGACCCTGTGAGGTTGAATTGTTTACCGATTCCAAATACGTAATGCAGGGACTAACCGAGTGGCTTGCCAAGTGGAAAAGCAATGGCTGGAAGACAGCCGCAAAAAAGCCGGTGAAAAATATCGATCTCTGGCAGCAACTGGAAGCTGAAGTAGCACAGCATGAAATTGACTGGAACTGGGTAAAAGGTCATGCCGGTATCGCGGACAACGAATTGGCTGATCAACTCGCAAATGCGGCTATAGATGCGAAGATGCAGGCATGAGACAGATAGTACTGGATACAGAAACGACCGGACTCGAGGTTGGCCAGGGTCATCGAATCATCGAAATCGGTTGTATCGAACTGGAAAACAGGCGGGTTACCGGGAATCATTGGCACTACTATATCAATCCTGACCGCGCAGTGGATAGCGGTGCGTTCGAGGTACACGGAATAAGTAACGAGTTTTTGCAGGACAAGCATCGATTTGCCGAGCTCGCCGAGGAATTCCACAGTTATGTCGCCGGTGCTGAACTGGTGATTCACAATGCACCATTTGATATTGGCTTCCTCGACAATGAGTTGGCCTTGCTCGAACCGCCGATAGGATCGTTAAAGGAAAGCTGCGGCATTCTCGATACTTTACTGCTGGCACGCCAGAAACACCCCGGTCAAAAAAATAACCTCGACGCTTTGTGCAAGCGGTACGGTATTGATAACAGCAACCGCAGTCTGCATGGCGCGTTGCTGGATGCGCGTATTCTGGCAGATGTTTATCTGGCGATGACTGGTGGGCAAACCAGCCTCGGGCTGGAAGCGGAGCAGGGGGCAGGAACTGATCACGAGCAGGGCGATTTACAGCGCATAGACTCGGGACTGCAGCTTCCGCTATGGCGACCTGACACGGCCTCGCAGCAGGCCAACCAGGACTACATCGAGTTTCTCGCGACGCAGCACGACGACCCCGCCTGGAAGTAAAAGCTTACTAGCCGGGTTTGAGGATGCGTGCCTGATCGCGTTTCCAGTCACGATCTTTGATACTGGCACGTTTATCGTGTGCTTTCTTTCCCCTGGCGATGCCGAGTTTCAGCTTTGCGCGACCTCGACTCCAGTAAGCAGCCAGCGCAATCAGGGTAAAGCCCTTGCGTTCCACCATGCCCACCAGGCGATCGATTTCGTTGCGATGAGCAAGCAGTTTGCGGTTTCGGGTCGGGTTTGGTTTGACATGCGTCGAGGCGCTGTTGAGGGGGCTGATATGCGCGCCGGTTAACCATATTTCGCCGTTTCTAACCGTCACGTAGCTTTCTTTCAACTGTAGGCTGCCATTACGCATGCTTTTGACTTCCCAGCCCTCAAGCACCAATCCAACCTCGATTTCATCCTCGATGAAATAGTCGTGTCGAGCGACGCGGTTTAACGCGATAGTGTTGTCGGGAGATTTAGTTTTTTTCTTGCCCATTTTTAGGGGATCTCTGCTGGGTACGTCTAGCGGGGCTTATTCTCGGGTTAATTCCCTTGCATGACAAGCGAATCCGATCAATAGCGCCTTGAAACCTGACCGGCCTTCGCTATACACTCACGCCTTGCAATGGTGACCTGTTTCGGTCCCCTCGTGACAATTATCTGTAAATCCCGCCAGGCCCGGAAGGGAGCAACGGTAGCAGGGACATTGGGTGCGGGGGTGTGCTGGATCAGGTCGCCGCCATTTTCTGAATTGAATGCCGAACCCCCACAAGATCTGAATGAGTTACCAGGTACTAGCACGTAAATGGCGTCCGGCTAATTTCAAGCAAATGGTCGGTCAGGAACACGTGTTACAGGCGTTGGTAAACGCGCTTGACAGTAACCGCCTGCACCATGCCTACCTGTTCACGGGAACCCGGGGCGTTGGTAAAACGACGATTGCACGGATATTTGCAAAATCGCTAAACTGCGAACAGGGGATTAGCTCGGAACCCTGTGGTAGTTGCGCTTCCTGTGTCGAAATCGATGAGGGTCGCAGCGTTGATTTAATCGAAATTGATGCGGCCTCCCGCACCGGGGTCGATGACATGCGCGAGCTGCTGGACAATGTGCAATACGCGCCAACCCGGGGTCGTTTCAAGATTTATCTGATCGATGAAGTTCATATGCTATCCAAGCATAGCTTCAATGCATTGCTCAAAACCCTGGAAGAACCACCCCCGCATATAAAATTTTTACTGGCTACCACCGATCCACAAAAAGTCCCGGTAACGGTGTTATCGCGATGCCTGCAATTCAATTTAAAGCGCATGTCACGGGCCCAGATCCTGTCGCAACTGCAGTTTCTTACCGAACAGGAAAAAGTGACAGCCGAGGTGTCGGCATTAACCCTGCTTGCCAGTGCTGCCGACGGCAGTATGCGTGATGCGCTTAGTTTGCTTGACCAGGCGATCGGCTATGGTGGGGGTTCGGTGCAGCAGGATGCTGTCGAGTCGATGCTGGGTTCGATATCGCGCGATTACCTGGTGCGGCTTTTTGACGCCTTATCCGCTCAGCTGGCGCCAGGCTTGCTGCATGAGGCGCGACTGGTCATCGAGCATAATCCTGATTACCAGCGGGTTTGCGCCGAGTTGATCGCATTGCTACAGCAAGTCGCACTGTATCAGAGTGATCCGAAGCTGGTAAACGGCGATGAGTTCGACGAGCAACTACTGCAGAAATACAGTAGTTGCTGGTCTGCAGAGGAAGTTCAACTCTATTATCAGATTATTTTGCAGGGACGTCAGGATTTGCTGATCTGTCCTGACGAGGCTTCCGGTTTCGAGATGCTGATGTTGCGCCTACTGGCATTTTCCCCCCAAACAGAGGCTGAGAAAGAGAATATCGAGTCGCTCGAGGTAAAAAAAAATCCTGAATCAAAACCAGACCTGGCAGAAACATCAAGCGACCAGGTAAAGCCCGGTACCGAGGCACAGGCAGGAGGTCAGCCAGCTTCCAGGTCAGATGTGCAGTTAAATGTTCAAACCGATGCCGATGTTCCTGCTGATCTGCCTCTCGACTGGCATGGACTTGCCTACGAGTTAGGTCTCTCCGGGCTGGCCCAGGAAATAGTCGCAAATAGCCAGTTTAAATCCTGCCAGGACGGCAGTTTAAGGCTGGAGTTGCTAGCGGAAATACATGAACTCGCAACCGATCTGATCAAGACAGAAATTAGGCAGGCCCTGGAACAAAAACTTGGGGTATCATTACAGCTGGAATTAGTCGCGGCAACGTCCCTCGCAGGGCAAACGCCATTGCAGGCAAAA
>JBATHL010000466.1:0-4642 GCA_049666745.1 Gammaproteobacteria bacterium | reverse complement strand
GGTAAATCCGGGCCCGGCGCTGTCTTATCCCAGTCCAGTGTGTCCAGGTAGTCTCGCACGAATTGCTTGTCGAAACTCGGCGGGCTGATTCCGACACGGTACTCGTCGGCGGGCCAGTAGCGAGACGAATCCGGCGTCAGGATTTCATCGATCAGCACCAGTTCGTCGTTTTCGTCGACACCGAACTCAAACTTGGTGTCGGCGATAATAATGCCGCGCGCGCGTGCATAATCGGCCGCCAGCTGGTAGAGCTGGATGCTTGTATCCTTGATCTGGTTGGCTTTGTCGGCACCGATTTTGGCGACGATATCGGCGAAAGTTACGTTGATATCGTGATCGCCCACCTCGGCCTTGGTCGATGGCGTGAAAATAGGCTCGGGCAGCTGGGCTGCCTGTTGCAGCCCGGGCGGCAGTTTTATGCCGCAGATTTCACCATTCGCCTGGTAATCCTTCCACCCGGAGCCAATGACGTATCCGCGTACGATCGCTTCCACCGGCAGTGTTTTAAGGCGCTTAACAATGATCGAGCGAGCTTTCAGGCGTTGATAATCCTCAGCGCTGACATAATTGCTCAAATCGAGATCGCTCAAGTGATTGCTGACTATTCCCGCGGTTTTAGCGAACCAGAAGTTCGATACCTCGGTCAACAATTCACCCTTGTGCGGCATCGGTTCGGCAAACACCACATCGAATGCGGAAAACCGGTCGGTGGTTACGATCAGCATATGCGCGTCGTCGATGGCGTAGATATCGCGTACCTTGCCGCGCGCGATCAGTTCGAGATTATCGATGTGGGTTTCAAAAATTGGGTCGTCGCTCATTGCTGCTTCCAGAATTTTCATCTCGCAAATAATAGCATGCACTCCGTCAGGAATAGTCAATTCGGGGTTAATTTTTTAAACCGTTTCGCGCTATAATCGATCGCTTTTTTGGGATAACCGGGAGCAAGCCATGTCGAATACCCTAGTGGCGGTAGTAATGGGCAGCACCAGTGACTGGCCAGTGATGCAACACGCAACCGAATACCTTGAGCAATTCGGCATCGAATACCAGGCGCAAGTCGTATCTGCGCACCGAACCCCCGATCTGCTTGCCGAATTTGGCAAGAGCGCGAGGGCTAACGGTATCTGCTGCATTATTGCCGGCGCCGGTGGCGCCGCGCACCTGCCCGGTATGCTCGCCGCTAACACAACGGTTCCAGTACTGGGAGTGCCGGTCCCAAGCGAGCATCTGCAGGGTCAGGATTCATTGTATTCGATTGTACAAATGCCCAAGGGCGTGCCGGTGGCGACCTTTGCGATCGGCAAGGCCGGTGCGATCAATGCCGCGCTGTTCGCGGTGTCGATGCTGGCAAACGACGATCCGGCCGTACTGCGGAAACTGGAAGACTTCCGTGTCCAGCAGCGCGATGCAGTGCTGGATATGACCTTGCCGCCGGCTGAATAATATGGCGATTCTTCCGGGCAGCACACTCGGGATGCTCGGTGGCGGGCAACTCGGCCGCATGTTTGTCACCGCCGCGAGAACCATGGGGTACGACGTGATCGTGCTCGACCCCGATCCGCTCAGCCCGGCTGGCGGTCTGGCCAGTGAGCACCTCGCCAAAGACTATGACGACACCGAAGCAC
Source organism: Gammaproteobacteria bacterium (assembly GCA_049666745.1). GTDB lineage: Bacteria > Pseudomonadota > Gammaproteobacteria. The sequence continues at coordinate 3,014 of JBATHL010000466.1, read as the reverse complement.
TTGATTACCTGGCGCAGCATTGTGCGGTAGTCACCACCGAGTTTGAAAATATCCCCGCGGTCACACTGGCCTACCTGGCCAAATCTTTACCAGTACATCCCTCCGCGACGGTGTTACATATTGCCCAGCATCGTAGACTGGAAAAGGAGTTCTTTCGCCAGCAGGGTTTGGGTACTGCCGATTTTGTCGCACTCGAAAGTGAGGCTGATCTCGATAGCGCGCGCGATTTCAGTTACCCGGCAATCCTTAAAACCGCCACCCTCGGCTACGATGGCAAGGGGCAGGTGGTTTGCCATGGTTTCGACGAATTAAGGTCTGCGTTCGAACAGGTCGGTAAGAAACCCTGTGTGCTCGAGCAGCGTATCGATCTCGCCTGCGAGGTTTCGGTGGTGCTGGGACGCTCGCTGGGCGGCGACGTCACCTGTTTTCCAATTGCCGAGAACAGTCACGCCAATGGCATTCTCGATGTGACGCTGGTGCCGGCGTCGATTTCAGACGAACTGGCGGAAGCAGTCATTGACGCGGCGACGCGGATAGCCAACGGGCTTGATTACTGCGGCGTGCTGGCGGTTGAGTTTTTTATTTCGACCGATAACCGGGTGCTGGTGAACGAAATGGCGCCACGTCCGCACAACTCGGGACACTATACCCTCGACGCCTGTGACACCTCGCAGTTCGAGCAACAGGTGCGCATGGTTTGTGGTTTACCCGCCGGATCCTGCCGCCTGCATACCCCTGTCGCGATGTGGAATGTGCTCGGCGATATCTGGCCCGGTGACGGAATTCCAAAGTGGGATGCTATGCTGAAGATCGAGCAGGCCAGGTTGCATCTCTACGGCAAGAAAGAAGCCCGCCCGGGGCGCAAGATGGGGCACATCAATTGCCTCGGTGAAACGCTCGAGGAAGCGAGGTCTCTGCTCGACCAGGTCCGCGATACGCTAAGTTAAGAGCCGCAGAAAACCATTTTCCCGTCGATACCGTTTATCGGAACTTTGGCAATCGATAGATATTTTTTAATAGCTTTTTATTTGTTTTGTATTAGATAAGGGTATACGGCGCGGCTTAAAAAAACCGCATGTTTCGACATTTACTGTGATTTCATGGATTCAATCGAATTTCAGACAACGTTCGATACGGACGAGTACATTTTCAGCGAAGGTGATCCTGGAGACTGCGCTTATATCATTGATAACGGTATGGTCGAGGTGTCGTTCGACAAGGACGGGCGCAAACTCGTTATGGCGACGCTCACCAAGGGAGACATACTCGGTGAGATGGCGATCATCGATCGACTTCCGCGCACGGCCTCGGCGCGCGCGATTATTCCCACCGTGGTGACAGCGATTCCGCTCGACTATGTCAGTCAGAAAATCGAGCAGTCCGATCCCACGGTGCGCATGTTCCTGCGGCTTGCGATGGCGCGTTACCGGGATCTGAATGCCCGCCTGGGGCAGGTTTTCGAAGGCCTCTCTCTCGGCCAGGACGATGCATCGAGCGACGCCTTCGCTTCCAGTACCATGGAAATGAAAAACGTCATGTCGCAACTTATGGATATGCAAAAACGCATCGATTCTGCCGTCACAAAACCCTTGCACTCCGAGAGCGGTTCATTATTCGGTGAAAAAACACTGGAGATTACGAAACTACTGGTCACCGAGGAAAAGCTGCTGAAAGCTGCCATGACGAAAAAGGAATTCCGCCTGCATTACCAGCCGATTGTCGATTTGGCAAGCAATCGTATTGCTGGATGCGAAGCGCTAGTGCGCTGGAACCATCCGTCCGGGGAACTATTGCTGCCTTCTCGTTTTTTGACCCAGGTCGAAAACAGCGATCTGATCATCGACCTGGGATACTGGATAGCAGAGGAGGCCTGCCATTTTCAAAGTCGCCTCTTCAATGATTTTCAGCATGATTTATTCGTTGCCATCAACCTGTCCGGCAAACAATTCGACGATCAATTTCTGGTCCCGAGCCTGGCCGATATCATGGATAAAACAGGTGCCCGGCGTGATCGGATCAAATTCGAGATTACGGAGAGCCTGTTGATTGACAATCCGGAGCTCGCGACCCAGTCGTTGTACCAGTTGAAGGAGACAGGGGCAAAACTGGCCATCGACGATTTCGGTACCGGCTATTCGAGCTTCAGTTATCTTCACCGTTTCCCTTTCGATACCCTGAAAATCGATCGGGTATTCATTGGTGCGATGTCGCGCAGCGAGAAGAGCAATCAGATTGTTAAATCACTGGTCAATCTGTCGCACGATCTGGGTATGGAGGTAGTTGCCGAGGGCATCGAATCCGAGCACGAGGCCGAATTGATGCGTAATTTCAAAACCACATTCGGGCAGGGATTTTATTTTTGCCGTCCCGTCAACGAAACGGAGTTCGTGAAGCTGCTGCGACGACCGCATGTCGACCTTGCAGGTTAGCTGCGGCTTTCTCCATTTTGATCAGCCGCCGTTTTCTTTAATCGAATCAGACTGCATTTGTTTTGCTTGAAGTTCTCTTTGCGCCCTGGTGCGATGAATTCGTTTAATGCGTAACACCCCGAATAGAAGCGTTACCAGCATAGCGGCGATAAACGAACCGTAGATAATATATGGGGAAGACGCGGTTACCCAAACCACCAGCAAGCCCAAAAAGGCGAGTGCGAAAAGGGAGGTAAAGCTGCGATCATCTAAATTTTTAGTGCTCCTTGCCTGGTGTTTCTGCAGCCCGTCTTTTTGCCCTAACTGCACACGTGCAATACCTTCTTCAGCGTTATCACTCATGTTGATTTCTCCTTTGCCGGGTTAACACGGGAATTTACAGCTGGTTTTGATGTAAGCCTAAACCCTGGCTTTTCATGATACTAATCAATAATTTATATAAGCCTTTCCAGGCGATAGGATATTAAACATTGCCCAAATCAATCCGGATTCAGGAAAATAAATCTCTATTGGCGATTGTACCACAGGCCCGTCAGGGGAACTCAGGTGGATGACTGCTTGACGCCGCGCGCGACGGTGTAGGTC
>JBATHL010000465.1:0-1661 GCA_049666745.1 Gammaproteobacteria bacterium | reverse complement strand
CCGCCGGTGGGTGCGGACTTGTCACTGGTTGACAGCGCTAAGTTTTCTGACGCTTGTTTTGACCGGCATCCTGATCCTCGCTGTGCACCCGCGGCTTTACTGGGGCGAGGCTGGAAATAGCTTGATGCCGGCGCTACTTGAATTTCCGTTAAGCAACAATCACCGGCCCGCCCAATTCGAGGAAACCGTCACCTTTGTTGATGTGCCGGGCGCCCCGATTAGTGCGGACAGGACTTACTCGATCTTCAATAAGAATGGATGGGCGCGCAGCCTGCATTTTCTCGCTGCGTGGATTCTCGTGGCAGTCGGAATCATGTATTTCTTGCTTGGAGGCGTTTCCGGGCATATTTGGCGGGACATCGTGCCGCGTTTCAAAGAATTGGCTCCATCCTCGCTTTGGCGAAACATTCGAGAACACTTGAAGCACGAAGCCAAGGCTGGCAGTGCCGGCGGTGGCCCTCCCTATGGGAATGTGCAGAAACTTGCGTATGCTCTCGTTGTATTCGTTGCTTTGCCGTTGATGCTGATTACTGGGCTGACCATGTCGCCTGCTGTTACGGCGACGTTTCCATTTCTGCTCGACCTGTTCGGCGGCTACCAATCCGCGCGCACAGTGCACTTTTTCGCTTTCTCGTTCCTCATTCTGTTTTTTGTTGTGCACATTACGATGGTCGTCACAACGGGATTCCGCAACCAAATGCGAGCCATGATCTTGGGAAAGTAATATGAAGAAGGACAGAAAGCTGATATTGCGTCGGACTTTTCTCAAAGGCGCTGCTTCGTCTGCCAGCGTAATACTGGCAGGATGCTCGGAATCCGATCCGCCTACCTACGGCAACCTGCTGCGCATGGGTGACAACCTGACTTTCAAGGCACATCGCCTGTTACTACCGAAGCACTCTTTCGCTCGCGAGTATGATCTGACCGAGATCACTTCCGTACCCGCTATCGGCACGACTAATCCGTCCAACCCGAACAAGTCTCCCACTTATAGTGAGGCGCACGGACCAGTTTACGAGAAGTTCTTGGCCAGGAATTTTAACAACTGGACGCTTGGCGTAACTGGTAGTGTGGAACGTCCAGCTGCGTTTACATTGTCAGACCTCAAACGCATGCAATCGCGAACGCAAGTAACCAGACACACCTGCGAAGAGGGCTGGTCGGCAATCGCGCAGTGGACCGGGGTGCCAATGCGCAACCTGCTCGAGGCCGTCGGCGTGAAACCGGGTACGCGATACGTTCAATTATTTTCCTACGATGATTGGGGTGACTGTATTGATATGGTCGACGCGTTGCACCCTCAAACAATCATCGCGTACGGCATGAATGGCCGGAACCTCCCGATAAGCCATGGTGCACCGGTGCGTTTACGGCTCGAAAAGCAACTCGGCTACAAGAGCATGAAATTCTTGCGCCAGATTGTCGTCACGGAGGAGTTCGATGACCACGGCCAGTTTGGTCATATTCAGAATGGCTGGTCCTGGTATGCAGGTATCTAGTATCCGCGCTGCGCGGCTGTCGCATCGTCGGGGTCCTTGTACATACTACGATCTGACATGCATTCGATTTCGTCTGCTATGTACTCCGCGTACACTGAGCCAGGTTGTGAGTACGGCTGTTGCGTTGCTTGTTTCTGTTTCATCCGACGCATTCCGCAAACG
>JBATHL010000464.1:0-1669 GCA_049666745.1 Gammaproteobacteria bacterium | reverse complement strand
CATCATAGTCTCTTACGACCGGAGCCTCTGGCGCTCTTTCGGTCTTTACCACTTTGGGTTTCGGTGCTGGTGGTGGCGCCGTGTTCACCGGCACTTCGACCGGGTCGGCCACATTGGTTTCTTCTACCTCGACTGCCTTGCTACCTTCCGTCGGCGTGTCGCTGAACGTTACGTTACCTTCGTCATCGGTGGATTGATAGACCTGTGCGAATGCGGAGCAACTCAGGCATAACAGTAACGGGGAAAGCAGAACGCGGTATTTAATCATTTTCACTCTCAAAGGTAGTATTAGCTGCACGTTCTCCGACCCCACTTCAATTCCGATCCCTGACCCGACTTTCGAATCCAGCGCTCTTTATTATTATTGACTATAGCATATGGATTTGCCTTTTCTAGCGTTCGATCCGGTGCTCCTTGTGACAGCTCTCAGTGAGCATGAATAGCTATCCCCTGCAAGATGCTCTGACTCAGTTTTCTGCTCGGTAACGGCCCGAATAAAGCTATCCACTTCGTTTTTCTCGCGAGCCTGTATTTGCCCTCTAAACGGCCGCCGCGTGAGAAGTCAGGGCCAGGGTTTTACGCCCAGGAAACTGTTTTATCTGTAACCGAAATTTGCTAAGGTCGTCGCGACAATAATAATGGACCAATTTATTGAACACCTCCCCTGGAAAACAGGGGCGTCGCCATACGGGTTCAGGCTTTTACCGTTACGCGGCAGCTTCTTATGCGTGGCCAGGGAAACGGGCGACAATACCAAAGGCGATGAAGCGATAATGACATGCGACTTTCATGGTTTAGTTTGAGCCCGCTTCGGCAGTACCTCGGGCTGCTGGCACTATCCTGGCTGCTGGTCGCGGCGCCTTCGAGCCTGCTCGCGCAAATGGTTCCAATTACGAGCAGTGAGCCGACCGCTACAGCCGTTGAAATCCCCGAGAATCTCACGCAGGAAGAAGTTCGCGACCTGATCGCCCGGCTGTCCGATGACGAAGTCAGGGAACTGGTTATTTCCCAGCTGGATAAACTGGCTACACAGCAAAGTCAGGCTGATGATACAGCGGCCTATGTCAGTCACCTGCGTGATGGTATCGATGTGGCCCGACACACGTTAATGCGAGCGTTTCAGAGCGACAACGAGCTTTACACCCTGCCAACATCGATCTGGCAACAGATGACCGGTAACGGCCAGATCAGCGCTGGGTACATACTGTTTCAACTGATCGGGTTACTGGCAGTTGGCTGGATCGCCAGGCTACTGACCAGGCGCCTGCTGGTAAAAGCCAGTGCAAAACCCGTGGACGTGCATTCGTTGGGCAAGCGCTTCGATCTGGCCTGTTACGGCGTCTTCATGGGCATGCTGGAACTCGGTGCCTTCGCCGCCGGCGCGTTTTTGTTTATCAAGATCACCGGCGGGCAAACTCCGATGGCGCAGGTTTTCTGGTACCAGGTTATCTGGTGCCTGGTATTGATAAAGCTGGTTATGCTGGCCGTAAGGCAGGTGGTATCGTTAGATAATCCCGACACTCGCCTGGTATCGGTTTCCAATGCCGTAGCAAGACAGGCATTGGCATGGGCAATGATTCTGACAACCGCCCTGGTGCTGCCACAACCGCTGCTAAATCTGGTGAACGATTTTGGCGCCAGCCTGGAAACCGCAATATTGCTTAAACTT
>JBATHL010000463.1:0-1789 GCA_049666745.1 Gammaproteobacteria bacterium | reverse complement strand
CAAACCGGTCAACTTTGCGTGCTCAGATCTCAATACTGGCCGGATACAGCTGTATTTTTCGCCCATCCTTGAACCCGGAACGAGATCAGCCATACCGTTACCACAATGGGAACAGCAAGTCTGTGTCATGGTTGAGTTTATTTATTCAGCTAAATAAACCTACCGGCAGACTCGGCGAAGCCCGGCAATCCGGCAACAGCGCTGTCGCTGCGGAACTTGCAGTGTTTTCCAAGTGGGCAAGTATTTTCTGAATAACTGCCGGATCTTCTCGGCAATTGCTCCCTGCATTGCTCTACCTCCCACATCCCTGTGGTCGTATACTGGCAATGATGCGTACATCACCACCGCATTCGCTACACGTTTCCACATCTATATCGCCTGAAGGCGCCTACTCTTGGTGAATACACGCTTTAATCGCTGTGCCCATGTCAACGAAGCCCGTTTTTCGGCAGGGGTCTGGTCGGCCTCATCAGCTGAGTGGTACTTTTTATGTTTGCCCCGCTTCGCCGGTGTTACCGTTACGCGGTACTTGCTGTTGGGTGCAAATACACCATGAAAGCGGGTTAAATTCACTCGTGGTTTGGGTACCAAAGAAACCAGCCTGGCAATAAAATCCAATGGTTCAAAAATCACATGGGTCGTGCCATTGCGCCAGGGTGTTCGCCTAAAGGCGCCTACTCTTGGTTCAGCTCATAGCGCACCCTGCCGTTGCGGGTCATTGATAACCGCTTTGTGGATACTGCCGGTCTGGTGATATATCGGCACAAGCGTTCCAGTTTGGCACGCTCTTTGGCTTTGGTAGCAATCCCGGCATGTAGTGAAAAACCAGCAACATTGCCAACCCTGGTTGTGAACTGGTCATCTCCACAATCGGCTAAGGTCTGTAAAGTCATTACCTTTCGTCCCTGCTGTGGCCCCAAAGCTATACGATAAGTAATCGAACTTCCGTGCAGGTGATTTGATGGGTCTTCATCAGCAGTGGTCACGGCATCCCGGGTGAGATATATGTTTCCACTGTCACGTTCCAGCAAGCCCTGGCGTTCCAGGTGGCGGGCTACGCGAGAAGCAATCGTATGCACCAGTTTGGTTAGTTCATTTCCGGTTGGGGCCTTTACCTGTCGAAACCGTAACGGGAGTCCACTGGTACCGCCGCTGTACACACCATCCAGAATCAGCATATGGAAATGTATGTTCAGATTCAGTGCGCTGCCAAAATGCTGGATCAGCGTCACTGCACCAGTCCAGGCCATGGGTTTTGTAAAGCCTGCTTTGTGTGCCAGGTATGTGGCGATGGCGCGATAGACGATGCCCAACACGCCGCTCATGGCCTTGGGGTCGCTGGCAAAAAGGAAGCGCAGCGAAAACGGTACACTCAGCACCCATTGACGCAAGGGTTGATAAGGCAGGATTTCGTCAACAAGCAAGGCCGCACTATCAGCCATCCGCCGTGCTCCGCAGCTCGGACAGAATCCGCGCTTCTTACAGCTAAACGCCACCAATTTTTCATCATGGCAGGACTCGCAACGGACCCTCAGAAAGCCATGTTCAAGCCTGCACCCGCATAACGATCGAGTTCCGGCTCCGGCACCTGCAAAGGCCAGTGGGGTGAGGTATAGGCGGCAAACGCGAAAAATGGTTGGCCATCGCCACGGTTGGACTCGATAAACCCGATCAGTTTGTCGGTATAGAACTCGGTGGAATATGCGCCGGCAGGGTAACTCGTCATCTCGCCATCCGCGCGGTATACGTTGGGTCCATTTTCGAAACCCCGGTCGTCAAAGTGTGAGGC
>JBATHL010000462.1:0-2346 GCA_049666745.1 Gammaproteobacteria bacterium | reverse complement strand
GTGCAGGATGGCATGCAGCATGCGTCCCGTGTCGGCACCGATTTTTTCTCCCAGCGACAATACTGCCGGTACCACAACGCAACCGGGATGCGTAACCGAAGCGCGGTGCAAGTCGTCGGTTTCGGTTATGTGGGTAAGTGCAGCCATCAACATCGCTTTGCGCTTGTTATCCATATCACTTTGTGTAGCCCAGCTGCGCAACAGCTCACCAACCCCGGTCCTGCTGCCGGCGTAGGCACAGGCGATTGCGTCGAGCGTAAACAACGCGGTGTGTTGCAGATCCTGGTCTGCTACCGGCTTATTGCGGATCAAATCGATTAATTCTTGTGTCAGGCTCATTGAAGTTCCAGAATAGTGGTCGCTTTTAGCGATCAGTTCGGCATAGATTTAACCTAAAAAACAAGCAGGAGTACAGCATGTCTCGAAAAGAGATTATTGGAGAACCGTTGGTGATCGATGGACGCGTGCTGTCGCTTTCGCGAGCGGTTCGTGCCGGGGATTTCGTTTTTATAACCGGGCAGGTGCCGATGCGCGACGATCAACCGATGACCGATGGCAGCATCGAGGACCAGACACGCGCCTGCCTCGACAGCCTGCGGCAAATCCTCGCCGAAGCCGGCTGCGATCTCGGCGATGTGGTCAAATCGATGGTGTGGTTGAAAAATAGGGCAGACTTCGCGGGCTTTAATGCGGTTTACTCGGAGTATTTTCCTACTGAGCCGCCCACCCGATCCGCGCTGGTCAGCGAATTCCTGATCGATATCCTGGTTGAAATCGAGTGCGTCGCCTACAAGCCCGCCTAACTACTGTGCGCGCCGCGACACGGTTTGAATCTTCTGCCTGAATGGCAGGGGCAGCGTTCGTCCGTATTCTATTTTTATACCGGCTGGTAACAAGCCGCTTTACGGCTGCATGCTGGCCCGTTTGAATCGATTGTCGAGCCAGCGGAACAGGTAGCCTCGCGGTTTGTCCTGACCGCTAATCAGGTAATCCAGGGTATAGGCATTGTTCATACTGGCCGATAGCATGCGTTCGCCCTGCTCGGTACCGCAAAACAGGATTTCGTCTCCCGCTACCACTAATTCATTTTCGTCCGGCAGCATGATGCGGCTTTCGCCGCGCGCGATGGAAAAAGGCATACACGGCAGCGAATCGTCCAGCTTATGTGGATCGCGAATCAGTTCGTGCAGCGACAGGGTTTTGCCGTCTTGCAGGTGCTCCATTACCGCGCTGGCTTCCTGCGGGCAGATTTTTGCCTGCCACAGATGAGGCCGTTCGTCACCGATCAACCCCTGCAGATTTTGCACCGCATGTGCGCAGATATCCTCGCCCTGTGCGCGCAGGTAATCGATAAAAATTTGCACCTGCGGCGAAATCAGGTGCTTGAGTACCCGCCTCGCCGTGGTCAGGCTGGACTGCAACACCAGGTTTGCGTTTATTGCATCAAACGCGATCTGGTTTTCGTGAGTATTCTGCCGGATGATGGTAAAGGCATCAGGCTTCAATGCGTGCGCGGACATCAGGATACTGAGATTGTCGTGATCGCTGTCAGTTCCAGCCACGACCCCCGCCGCCTGCTCCAGACCTGCGCTTGCGAGAGTTTCGCGATTGGCATGGCTGTTGATTACCCTGGCGGCGCCTTCGATTTGCTCCGCTTTGGGATCGATGATGACCGGTTTTACGCCATTAAGGACAAAATGTTTGTACAGCCATTTACCCATGCGGCCATAGCCGCAGATTATCCATTCACCGGTGGGTACCTGTATCGGTTTTCCCAGCCGTACTTGCGGATTACGCACCAGGCAGGAGTTCAGGTTGTGCAAACGCGGTGCCGTGATCGCCATGCTGAGCAGCTGTGCGAAAATTTCAAACGGGTTAATGATGGTGACATTACCCAGCGATTGCAGATGCTCGATGTGGCTTTTCGAGCTGGAACGACACAGGATATGAATGTCAGGGTTTAGCAATCGCGTCATCACCGCGATGCGCGCATTGATTTCTTCATTGATCGTAAGAATAACCACGCCCTGACAATTGGGCATGCGCACGCCGGCCTCATCCAGGTGTTTGGGATTCGTCGGATCGGCGCATAGCCCGGGCATGGTGACACGGTAATCGCGCAGCCTGAGTGCCTTGATGCGTTCGGGATCGGTATCGATGATGACACCGCGCAACCAGTGGTCATTCAGTCCGCGCGCCAGCAGGCTGCCGGTATCACCGAAACCACAGATAATAAAGAACGGGTGCCTGATACGCCGCACCTGTCTGGCGAAGCGACGTTCATTCAGGGCGAGCAGGAAATGCGGATTTTGCACCAGCCGGATGATTGATCCGATGGCATACAAC
>JBATHL010000461.1:0-6357 GCA_049666745.1 Gammaproteobacteria bacterium | reverse complement strand
TGGTCCTGCGACTGGGCGGGACTCGGGGTAGCCGAAAAACTGGTCCGTGACGGACATTACGTACGCCTGTTATCGGGTGGCAGTGTCGCCGGTGAGTCGATCCAGGCCATCGTGCGCGACCAGTGGGTCGGCGTATTACATGGTCTCGGGGTCGAGATGACGCCGTACGCGCGTTTTTACGGCGCGTTCGACGGCAATGCCTATTTCCAGCATATGACCGGCGGTGAGGCAATGGTCTGTGAACAGGTTGATACCGTGGTCACCTGTTTTGCGCCACAGGCCAATCGAGAGTGTGCCTGGGTTGAGCAAATCGAAGACCTGGGCGTATCCTGGATCGGCGACGCGGTTTCGCCCCGTACCGTTGAAGAGGCCGTGCTCGAAGGCCTGCAGTTAGCCCGGGAACTGTAGATGGGCGGCAGCACGCTAGCATCGCAGCAGCAAGCTTGCGCCGATCTGGGCAGTGAAATCAGGCAATTGCGCAAGGTGCGCGGCATTACCCTGCAGCAACTGGCGCTGGCTACCGGCAAGTCGGTTGGGTTCTTGAGCCAGGTCGAGCGTAATTTAACCAGGCCGTCAGTCGCCGCGCTGCAGGATATTTCGCAAGCGTTGTCGGTGCATATAGGCTGGTTTTTCCCGGAAGATTCACCTGGTCCTGCCGCTGAACGGGAATTTATCGTACGGCAGCAAAATCGGCGCCGCCTGACCTATTCGGAACTGAGTGGCACCGAGTACCTCGGTTTGCATGATTACCTGTTATCCGCGAACTTGAATGGCGAGCTTGCGCTGGGAATATCACGCTACGAACCCGGTGCCTCTACCGGCGATGATGAATACCGGCACGACGGCGAGGAGGCGGGGCTGGTGTTATCCGGTACGCTCGAACTCACCATCGACCAGGTTGTGCATGTACTCGAAGCAGGAGACAGCTTTTCCTTCAAAAGCAGTCTGCAACATCGTTACGCCAATCCCTCCGCCATCGATGAAACCGTCGTGATCTGGGCGAACACACCGATTACACTGCGCAAGTAGTCCATTTAACGCGCCGTGTATTGGCCTGGGCGGTTTGCCGGAATTCGTTTAAGTATGTCATACCGCGGCTTGACCCGATGCGTCGGACCGGCGGTATCCAGGATTGTGCGATAAGCACCATGACACTGGACCCCGCGGTCAAGCCGCGGGGTGACAGGCGTGGAGGGTTTTTTCGACGGTAGCGGCGATCTGGTAAAGTTTTTCGTCACTGCCGTTGCCGGCAGACAGCATCAATCCAACCGGGGCATCGCCAGGTTGGTGACAGGGCAGACTTATCGCACAGCCGTCGAAGTAATTCACCGTCGCGGTATTACGCAGGCAGCGCATATTGACGAGCCGCGCATTATCCTCGTCATCGGTTTCGGCAATCGCCGGCGGAATGCAGGCCACGCTCGGGTAGAGCAATGCATCGGCCTGTATTGACTCGAACTGCTGATTGAAGTTGGTGACCAGTTCAATCCTTTCGCGGTATCTACTTAGTTGTTCGGTAGCGCTGATCTGCGCACCGGCTGCCATGCGCTGGCCGACAAAAGGATCGTACTCGTCGAGATACTGTTCGAGCATTTCACGATGGTGTTGCCAGACTTCATGCACGACTACCGGGCGCTCACGGAAAAAATCGTCGCAGTGGTCGAGCACCGGCATTGCTTCCTGTCTAATACTGACCCCCGCGGCGTGCAAGGCTTCGACGGCACGCTCGAATGCAACCCGCACCTCTTCGTCCAGGTCCGTCATCACCCTTGCCTCGGGAATCACCAGTTTCAGCGCCGTGGTATCTGCCGCAACCAGCAGTGGTAAGCGATCGTCCGGCTTTACCCGGGCACACATTAACTGGTCAAGAATGAAGCAACTATCGACATCGACCGCAATCGGGCCCGGTGCGTCGAGTGTCGGTGACAATGGGTAGATGCCGTTAAGCGACATGCGACCAAAACTGGGCTTGACCCCGACCACGCCGTTAAACGCAGCCGGAATTCGACAGGAACCGGCGGTGTCTGAACCGAGCGCGGCCGTAACGATACCCTCGGCAACGGCAACCGCGCTGCCCGATGACGAACCACCCGGCAGGCGCTGTGTTGCGCGATCCCAGATCGACAGCGGGGTGCCGTAATGCGGGTTTTTACCGATTCCCGAGAATGCAAATTCGCTCATATTGGTGCGACCAAAAAACAGCAACCCTGACGCGCGTAGCGGTGCCACGACATCGGCATCGGCTGCCTCGGGTTGCGCATAGCGCTTGCGCACTACCGATCCGGCGAGCGTCAATTCATTGCGCACGTTGAACAGATCCTTTAGCGCGATCGGGATTCCGGCGAGTGGCGGTAGCGGCTGTGATTTTTTGCGCGCACGATCGATCGCATCGGCGAGGCTTGCGAGCCCGGGATTGATCGCGGTAAACACCGATTGCGACTCATGGGCTCGTTCGAGGGCCTGCTCGACCAGTTTGCCTGCGCTGGTTTTTCCGCTGTACAGTGCCGCGGCGAGTCCGCGTAATCCCGGCATGTTCATTTCTGCGGCACGCGGTAGCCCAGGATATCCTGGTATGCCCATTGCGAGTAAACCTTGTCGGCGCGGAGGCAATGTTGTTCCAGTTCGTCCGCCGGAGTGAAATCCCAGTCGGCGTGCTTGCCTTTCGCCAGTGCCTCGCGCAGGAATAGCCGTCGTCTTTGACTGGCCAGAATCTGCTGGGTCAGGGTCTCTATATCCCATTGCTGTCGCACCAGCTGAGACAGCGCCCGGTGCGCATCCTGGTAATCAGGATTCGTGATCTGGTTGATCTGTTCGTGTGGATCCTGTTCGAGATCAAACAGTTGCTCGGGATCGAGCGCACTGAATACGTATTTTATATGCCCTTGTTTGGCCATCAGCAGTGGGGTGGTGGCGCCTTCGGCCAGATTTTCGGCGAACACGGGATGGTCCCAGGATGACGTGGAAGCGCTGACCAGATCCCATAGGCTATTCCCGGCAACCGGTTCGCACAGACTTTCCTGCCGCGAGTCACCGGCGATTTCGAGCAGGGTCGGTAGCAGGTCTACCAATGATACATTTGCGCCGATACGGCGCTGATCAAGCTGCGGATGGCTCACGATTAGTGGAATCCGACAGGCTTCTTCGAAGAAGGATTTCTTGTACCAGAGTCCGTGTTCGCCCAGCATTTCACCATGGTCGGTGGTGAGCATAATGACAGTATTGTCATACAGGCCTGTTTCTTTCAGCACCTTGACCAGTTCGCCGACGATGTCATCGACATAACTGATCGCTCCATAATAGGCGTGTCGTACCACGCGCACCTGTTCCTCGGTGGGAGGATTCCCCTTTAGAGAATATTGGGCTAGCAGACGCAGGCTATACGGGTCCATATCCTCCTGCGCGGTATTCACTAACGGCATATCGATGTCGTCGTGACGGTAGCGGTCCCAGTGTTCGGGGCGGCACTGAAATGGATCGTGCGGGTGCGTCAATGACGTGAACATTAAAAACGGGCGCTCATCATTGGCACGTGCGAGGTCGTAAATTTTACGCCGTGCGCGGTGACAGACTTCGTCGTCATACTCGAGTTGTACGTTACGCAGGCAAACTCCGGCGTCGGTGAAGGTAACTACATCGTTGGCGAAGCGGGGACGAACTTCGGTCCAGTCTCCGGTCCAGCCGAAGTCTCCAGGGTAAATGTCGGTGGTCAAGCGTTGTTCGAAACCGTGTAACTGATCCGCGCCAACGAAATGCATTTTGCCCACCAGGCAGGTCTGGTAGTCGAGATTGCGCAGATAATGCGCAAAGGTAGGGATCGACGAAGTGAATTCGGCGCCGTTGTCGTAGGCGCCTATGGTCGAAGCCAGCTGGCCTGACATCATCGAAAACCGGGAAGGGGCGCATAATGGAAAATTGGTATAGGCAGAGTCGAAAATGGTGCCATTCGCAGCCAGCGAATCGATATGCGGCGTGCTCGCTATCGGGTTCTGATAGGCGCCGAGGTACCTGGCGGCCAGTTGATCGGCCTGGATGATGAGTATGTTGGGTCTGCTGTTCATGATTATCTCAAGCTTTAATCGGGTTACTGACGATGGCAGTCCGAGCTATCTTTTGCGGATGCGGCAGATATTCTCTTGCCTGGTCTTGCTGCTTAGTTGTTTTTGCCTGGAAGCCCGTAGCCGTCAACGTTACGATAATTGCAGGAGCGATTCCAGTTGCCGGGCTTTTAACGACCATCTTTAGTCTGCGCAGGAGAGTTGTTTACTCTCTTCTGGGCATATCCATGGTTGGATTTTCATCGAAGAAACCGTCCGGCATCCAGTGGAAACCGGCATATACCACCGGTTGAACCGGCCAGTCTTCGGGTCGTGGCCAGTGATGATAATTGACCGTGTGCCAGACAACGATATTTTCGTTATCGATAGCACGGTCAGCCTGCGTCCACTGGGGCAGCCCGTCGCCGCCGGCATGCTGGTTCGGAAACCAGCCGGCAGGATACAACTCGTCGGCGGTGTAACGGGTCACCCAGAGGTGTTTGTACATAAAAGCAGCGCGTTGACCCATTGAGGAATCCGCTTGCTGTAACGGAAAGCTGTTCGCTCCCGGCAGCAGTTTGTAGGCCACGGGCTCGCCGTAACGGTTTTTCACATTCGGATTCAACACCCGCCAGTAGCGCGATTGGCGGGCATCGATTTCACGTTGTGCCTGTTGTTCCGTGGTAAAACGGGTTTCCTCGGACAGGATTGCATTGCCGTATGGATTATCCTTGCCGCTGGGCGCGGCGCTAAAATTCATTTCACTCACCGAGTTAAGTTCACCATCGACTGCCATGTCGAAACGAAAACTGAACACGTGCTGGTGCACATGCGATTCAATCTGATCACCTATGTGTCTGCCGTAAGGGCTCGCCTTGCCATTTTCAAGCGCCGACGGAAACGGAATGCCGGTCGCCTTGACTTCGACGCCGATCGTACCATCGAGGTAAAAGTACCAGAAGAAACCGTAAACATAGTTACCGATAGTTGCGATCGATGACACTACCAGTCTACGCGAACGGGTAACCGTGGTCTGCTGTGCTGCAGGCACCGAGTACTTCCATAGAATGCCATAATCTTCTTCGTGCATGCAGACGGCGTTGTTGATCAGGCGCGGGTTACCCTGCCAGTCGTGGGTGCAGATGTCGAAGTAATGTATATGCCCGAGGCAATCGCAACCCAGCGTCAGTGAGTCCAGCGAAACACCGATTCCATATTCGCCGGTATCAAATGCATTGCGGCGGAAATTTGCAGCGCGAGGATCACCATAGGGAACCACCATTTCGGCCATCGACGCGCGTTTCATCAGGGGACGCAGTCGCCCATTGTCATTGATACCAATATCGTAAAGTACCAGCCCGTCGCGTTGTGCGTAGCCAACCTGTAACTCCCAGTCGTGCCATTTGACGTGGAAACCATCGACTTCGAAACTGGGTCCATCAGGCTGGGTGATCGAAATCTCGGTTAAATCATCGCGTTGCTGCTGGCGTCGAATCGGTCCTCCATCAGGCGGTATCGGCACCACACCGAAATCATCGATGCGAATTATCTCGCGGCTGCCAAGGTCGAACACCGGGTGCAGGTTGGCGATCGGTCGCGCATAGGGGTTATCGCCGGCATCGTTCATTAACCAGCAGTGGCCATAGGCGATGCGCCGATTTTGCTCTTCCGGGTTACCGAAATTTCCAGCCGACCAGCTTTCGATCAGAACTTTCGAGGCATCTTCAAGACCACGTTTACGCAGTGCTGCGAGAAATCTTTCATCCTTTCGCGCCAGTTCACAGGCCATCTGGAATTCATCCGGCACGATGCGCGCCTGCACTCCCTCGAGGTGCTGCCAGTCATGTAATTCGTCGCTTTCGAGCAGAACCAGTCCACTCAGAGTGCGATTGCCTGCGGGCTCATAACAACATACATAGACACTGCGTTTACCGGGAAACCGGTCCGACTCATCAAGGCTGATGGTTTCGAACCAGGCGGTACTGTCCATGCCTGCATCGCGTTTCACGACGCTTACCGCCTGCAGGATTTCTGCTTCGTTTAAGGGTGTCTTCAACGGATTCACTTAAATCTTCACCACCAGCTTGCCGAAATGTCCGGCAGCACGCATCGCGTGGTAGGCAGCGCGCGCATCTTCAAAATCAAATACCTGGTCAATAACCGGGTGTACCTGGTTCACGGCAAACGCCGCGTTCATGTCTTCGAACATCCGCCGGTTACCAACGTAGACGCCCTGCAGGCGAATTGATTTGCGCATCACCGCGGTGGGGTTAATCGTCCCGCCTGTGAGAACTCCGATCAGGCTGATGGTGCCGCCAATCCG
>JBATHL010000460.1:0-14706 GCA_049666745.1 Gammaproteobacteria bacterium | reverse complement strand
GTTCATATCTGTTTTGAAGACCTGGTGAAAGCGTGGGAACCGGTCATGGCGGTGAACTTTACTTATCACAACCATGAAGTAAACCCGCATATGGCGAGCATCGTCAGTCCCACCGAGGTTGTCGTGGTATCAAATTTTCATGTCGAGCTCGATGGCGGTGGCGGTGATATCCACATGGTTTATCCCTATTCGATGATCGAACCGATTCGTACCCTGCTTGATACTGGTGTGCAGAGTGACCATGGCGATATCGATGAACGCTGGGCGATTCTGCTGAAGGAAGAATTAATGCACGCCAAGATCAACATGCAAGCCCTGTTTGTAGAAAAGCAGCTACCGGTTTCCGATTTAATCAATTTCAAGGCCGGTGACATTATTCCTTTCGATTTACCCGAACAGGTGATGATTCTCGCCGAGGACATGCCGATTATCCGCGGTCAATATGGTGAGCATCAGGGCAATGCCGCGGTCAAGGTAGAAGAAATTGTCGAAATCTACGACCCCGAGAACGAAGACATCAAAAACGCTATTACGCACCACGATTAGTCCGTAGGAGACTACTATGAGCAATGAAACAGAACAGGCCGTGGATCAGGATGAAATGGCCGAGGATTTGGCTGCCGACGGCGCAGTTGCCGAGGTCGGTGGAGATGATGATTTTCGGCAGGTTGAAGCGAAGCGGTTAAACGATACCGCCAACCCGGAATCAGGAGACGTCAAGCTCGATGTTATCCTCGACATTCCGGTAACCGTGGGCATGGAAATCGGTCGTACCCAGCTCAGCATTCGCAACTTGCTGCAGCTCAACCAGGGTTCTATCGTCGAACTCGATCGACTCGCGGGTGAACCGATGGATGTGCTGGTAAACGGCACCCTCGTCGCGCATGGCGAAGTCGTCGTGGTTAACGAGAAGTTTGGCATACGCCTGACGGACGTCGTCAGCCCAGCCGACCGGATCAAGAATCTACGCTGATGCGCTGGTTATTGCTATTCGGTGGGTTATTCTGCGGCGCGCTGCAGGCTCAGTCCGGGCCCCTGGAGACCGTGCCGCTGGAACCACTCTCGTCGCCCTATTTGCTGAAGTTGACCGGCGGTCTGTTGCTTGTCGTGCTGGTTATTTTTCTGCTTGCCTGGGTGGTTAAAAAATTCAATCTAAACCAGCAATCACAAAACGGCCTGATCAGGATTATCGCGGGGCTTTCGATCGGGACGCGCGATCGAATCGTGCTGTTGCAGGTAGGAGAAGAACAGATTCTGCTCGGCTTGACCCCGGGGCATATCGAAAAACTGCATACCCTGGCGGTGCCGTTGGACGCGCCCGGTGAACCGCATGAAACATCATCTTTTGCCACCCGTCTCAGTCGACTAATGGGCGAGCGGGAGGATTCATGAAATACCTGCCTGGCCTGTTTTTGCTAGTGGCGATTCCGGAAGTGCAGGCGCAATCGGTCGGCATTCCAGCCATTTCTGTCGATGGTGGCAATGGCGATGGTCAAACCTATACGGTGACCCTCGAAATTCTGGCGCTAATGACGATGCTGACCCTGTTGCCGGCAATCCTGCTGATGATGACTTCGTTCACCCGTATCATTATCGTGCTATCTATTCTGCGCCAGGCGCTCGGTACTGCACAAACACCATCCAACCAGATTATTCTCGGGCTGGCCCTGTTTCTGACGCTGTTCATCATGTCACCGGTATTCGACCAGACTTATCAGTTGGCGATCGAACCTTACCTGAACGGTTCGATGTCGGCCATTGACGCGATGCGTGCGGCAACTGAGCCCTTCAAAACATTTATGCTGGCGCAGACTCGTGAAACCGATATTCGAATGTTTGCCGATATCGCCGGCGTGACCGAAATCGAATCCCCGGAAAAGACACCATTGACCTTGCTGATGCCTGCCTTTGTCACCAGCGAACTGAAGACGGCTTTTCAAATCGGTTTCCTGATATTTATTCCGTTCGTGGTTATCGACCTGGTAGTCGCCAGTGTATTGATGTCGATGGGTATGATGATGCTGTCACCGATGATTATTTCGCTGCCCTTCAAGTTGATGTTGTTTGTGCTGGTTGACGGCTGGGCGCTAATCATGGGGACCCTGGCTTCGAGTTTTATGCTGGCTGGATGATATGACTCCCGATATGATCATTGACCTGTCCCAGCAGGCGCTTTACCTGATCGCGATGATTGCCGCGCCCATGTTACTTTCGGCGCTCGGTATCGGCCTGATCATCGGGATGTTCCAGGCTGCAACCTCGATCAATGAACAGACGCTGAGTTTTATTCCCAAGCTCATGGTCCTGCTGTTGTCGATTCTGGTCGCCGGACCCTGGATGCTCAACCTCCTGTTGAGCTTCACGCGGCGTCTGTACCTCAATATTCCTGGTTTGATCGGGTAATCGACGGATGGACTTCAATTTTGCCCAGGCAACAGCATTCGTCGGATCATTGGTCTGGCCGATGATGCGTATCGGCGCAATGTTGATAGCGATGCCGGTTATCGGCACGCGACTGGTGCCGACACGGATCAAAGTTATCATGACCCTGGTGTTGTCGGTGCTGGTGCTGCCGTTATTGCCCGAGTTACCCCAGGTCGAGGCGTTATCTCTGCAGGGGCTGTTTATCTCTATGCAACAAATTCTGATTGGTCTGTCGATGGGATTTACCATGCAGCTGGTTTTCGGTGCGCTGATGATTGCGGGTGAAGCGATCGCCCTGGGAATGGGTCTCGGATTTGCGTCGATGGTTGATCCCACCAACGGCGTCAACGTGCCCATGGTATCGCAGTTTTTTATTATTATCGGGACCTTGCTGTTCCTGGCGCTGGGCGGTCATCTGATGCTGATCCAGCTGGTGGTGAGTAGTTTTCAGAGTCTACCGATTTCTCCTACCGGGGTGGGGCGCGATAGTTTCTGGTCGTTGTTTGCCTGGGGCAGTCAAATGTTTATCGGTGCCCTGTGGATCGCAATTCCGGCGTTAATCTCGATGCTGGTCATTACCCTGTCAATGGGTGTCATGACTCGCGCCGCGCCGCAGTTGAATATATTTTCGGTTGGTTTTCCGGTCACCATGTTCATGGGCTTTATCATCTTGCTACTGGTGATCCCCGGATTTTTACCGCGGATCAATCAACTGATGTTGCAGGCAATGCAACTGTCGCAATCCATTGTGACTCCATAAGGACGGGCGGAAATGGCGAGCGAGAGCGACTCCGGTCAGGAAAAGACGGAACTACCGACCCCGAAAAAACTTCGCGACGCGAAGCAAAAGGGGCAGGTGCCGCGTTCGAAAGAACTCAACAGTATGACCGTTATGGTTTTCGGTGCGCTGGGCCTGTTGTTCATGGGGTCGCATATGGTTAGCCATATTTCGAGTTTCATGCAGCAGGGCTTCACCTTGACGCGTGACGAAGTCTTTTCGCGGCATGCCCTGTTCGAAAAGTTTGCTATCGCAGTCTCCGAAGCCCTCACCGCGATCGGCCCGTTCATGTTTCTTATGACGGTGGTCGCGATATTTACGCCATTGGCCATCGGCGGCTGGTCATTCAGCTTCGAAGCGCTGGCCTTCAAGGGGGATCGTATCAACCCACTGAGCGGACTCAAGCGTATATTTTCGTCGAAGGGTTTGATGGAATTGATTAAGTCTGTGGCCAAGTTCCTGGTGGTATCGGTAGTTGCGGTCACATTTCTGTGGAGCAAGGCCGATGAATTTCTCGGGCTGGGGTCGCAGTCGCTGGCACTGGCGCTGGAAAACGGTGCCTGGTTACTGGGCGTCAGCTTCCTGGTGGTGTCTTCGACCCTGGTTCTGATAGCCGCAATCGACGTACCCTTCCAGCTTTGGGATCACTCGCAAAAACTGAAGATGACCCTGCAGGAAGTGCGCGATGAAATGAAAGACACCGAGGGTAAGCCCGAGGTCAAATCCAAGGTCAGGCAACTGCAACAGGAAATGGCGCAACGCAGGATGATGGAAGCGGTGCCGGATGCCGACGTGATTATTACCAATCCGACGCATTACGCGGTAGCGCTTAAATACAATCACGACAGCATGGCCGCACCCCTGGTGCTGGCGATGGGTAAGGATTTAATCGCTCTCAAGATCAGGGAAATCGCCGCGTTTCACGAGATCGAGATTTTCGAGGCACCGCCGCTGGCACGCGCGCTTTACGCTAACTGCAAACTGGACCAGGAAATTCCCGGGCAGCTGTATTTTGCGGTGGCACAGGTACTGGCCTTCGTATTCCAGCTACGCACTGCGCGTGAACAGGGAACTGAAGTACCGGATCGCCCCAGCCCCTACATGCCCACCGACGAGGAAGTCTAGATGACAGGCGAAACCTTAAGCGCTCAACTACGGGGATTCAATGCCCAGGGTCTTGCCGCACCGCTGATAGTGATCATGATGCTGGCGATGGTCGTGATTCCGTTGCCGCCGATGGCCCTCGATTTGTTGTTTACCTTCAATATTACTTTCGGGCTGGTGGTGTTGCTGGTGTCGGTGTATGCGCTGCGGCCACTCGATTTTACCGTGTTCCCGACCATTTTACTGGTCGCCACGCTGTTACGCCTGGCGCTGAATATCGCCTCGACCCGTATCGTGCTACTTGAAGGTCATACGGGTACGGCGGCAGCAGGTAAGGTAATCGAAGCCTTTGGCGACTTTGTTATCGGTGGCAACTATGCCGTGGGCCTGGTGGTTTTCACCATTCTCGTCATCATCAACTTTGTCGTGGTGACCAAGGGCGCCGGACGGGTCTCGGAAGTCAGCGCACGTTTTACGCTGGATGCAATGCCAGGCAAACAGATGGCCATCGATGCCGACTTGAACGCCGGTCTATGCACCCAGGATGAAGCGCGTCATCGCCGTAGCGAAATAGCCCAGGAGGCTGATTTTTATGGTTCCATGGATGGTGCCAGCAAGTTCGTCAGGGGCGATGCCATCGCCGGAATTCTAATCCTGTTCATCAACATAATTGGTGGGCTTTCGATTGGTGTGTTCCAGCACGATCTCGAAGCCGGGGTTGCGGTACGCAACTACACCTTGCTTACCATCGGTGATGGCCTGGTAGCGCAGATTCCGTCGCTGGTGCTGTCAACTGCGACCGCGATCATCGTTACCCGGGTTTCCACCTCGGAAGCCATGTCGAGCCAGGTCTTCAGCCAGATGTTTGATAATCCGCGCGCACTGGTCGTGTCTGCCACGATCATGGCGTTGCTGGGATTGATCCCGGGGATGCCCAATGCCGCGTTTCTGACCATTGCCGCAATGGCCGGGGGCCTCGCTTACGTGTTGCATCGTAAGCAGCAGCAGGGAGAACTGGTCGAGGTAGAGCCCGAAGATATCGAGTCACGTCCCGAACAAAAGGAATTGAGCTGGGACGATGTGCAGACGGTCGACATCATCGGTCTTGAAGTTGGCTATGGTTTGATTCCACTGGTAGATGCCCGCCAGGGCGGCGAATTGATGACTCGTATCAAGGGTGTGCGCAAAAAGCTATCCCAGGAGCTGGGTTTCCTGATCCAGCCGGTACATATCCGCGATAATCTTGATTTATCGCCAAACAGCTATCGCCTGAGCCTGCTCGGCGTGCCGATGGGTGAGGCAGAAGTGCAACCGGGTAAGGATATGGCGATCAATCCGGGTACGGTTTATGGCGAATTGAGCGGTACTCGTACCCAGGATCCGGCCTTTGGTCTCGAAGCCTACTGGATCGAACCCTCGCAACGCGACCATGCACAGACGCTGGGTTACACCGTGGTCGACGTATCGACTGTAATCGCCACGCATTTAAGCCAGTTGTTACAGGACAACGCCCACGAATTGATCGGCCACGAAGAGGTACAGGAGCTGCTCGAAGTGTTGAAGCGCAGCTCGCCCAAACTGGTGGACGGACTGACGCCGAAACCGCTCGAACTGAGCGTAATCGTCAAGGTTTTGCAAAACCTGCTGCAGGAACAGATTGCGATTCGGGATTTACGCAGTATCGCCGAAACCTTGGCAGAACACGGTGGCAAGAGTCAAGATGCCGGCGCACTGAGCGCCCTGGTGCGCATTAGCCTGGGTCGTCAGATCGTGCAAAGTATCTTCGGAATGGCGTCAGAGCTCACTGTTATGACCCTACACCCCTCGTTGGAACAGATTTTGCTTCAATCTGTTCAGGGACAGGACGGTAACGTAATGGCATTCGAACCGGGATTGGCGCAAATGATACACAGCTCGTTAAAACAGGCCGCTGAAAATCAGCAGGCACGCGGTGAACCGATGGTATTGCTGGTATCGCAAAGTCTGCGGACTTTCCTGGCTCGAATGGTACGTCATGCGATTCCGGGACTGCATGTACTTAGTTACGACGAAGTACCGGACGACAAACAACTACGGGTCGTCGCCAGCGTTGGTGGCCCCGAAGCCCTGACAGGTAGTGAAGTGAGGACTGGTAATGAGAATTAAACGAACATTTGCACCCACCATGCGCGATGCGCTGCAGCTGGTTAAACAGGAGCAGGGCCCCGACGCG
Organism: Gammaproteobacteria bacterium; assembly: GCA_049666745.1. Classification (GTDB taxonomy): domain Bacteria; phylum Pseudomonadota; class Gammaproteobacteria. The sequence goes on along the minus strand of JBATHL010000460.1, from coordinate 8,188 downwards.
GTGATTCTGGGTAATAAAAAGGTACCGGGCGGTGTTGAAATCCTGTCGGCAATCGATTTCGACGAGGCCGCGATTGCAAGTATGGCCGCCGTCGCACCGGCACCACGACGCGAGTTGCAGGTCGTTGAAACGGCCGCTGTCCATAACAACGATGTCGCCAGCGATGCCTGGGTCGGTACGATGTTAAATGATGGGCGCAGGGAACCCACGCTGGGTCCCGTCGCCGGGAGCCAGGATAAAGCGCGAACTGCACCTGCCGCGGTGGTTACCCAGGCGCCTGTCGCGCCGATCAAACCTGCACCCGTGAAGCGGCCGAATGAAGCCGAGGTCAGGGCTGCTGTCGCAAATTCGCGCGGCAAATCCCGGCCTGCTGCCAAGGTCGTAGCAAAGAAACCTGTCACCAGGGCCGCGCCAAAAAGACAGGTCGCCAAAAAAGCGGTGCTTGCAAAACCGAATCCCGCCCCGGTGCGGACTGCTACTGAAAAACCGGTCATCGATGAAGTCAAGATTGAGCTGCAAAATCTGCGTGATCTGATGGAGAGCCAACTATCCGTATTGCAGTGGGATCGATTCAGTCAAAAGCACCCGGTTCGTACGGTATTGCTGAACCTGATGTCAGAAATGGGATTGGGGGTGGACGTATGTGAAACCGTGATGTCACACCTTGGCGAACTGAGCGACGACCCACATAAGGTCTGGCAGCGCTTGCTCGGCCTGATAGCTCGTTGTATTCCAGCTAACCGGCGTGATCTGCTTGCCGAGGGTGGTCGTATTGCACTGGTCGGATCGACCGGGGTGGGCAAAACCACCACGATCGCCAAACTGGCAGCGCGCTTTGTGCAGGCGCATGGCAAACGCTCGGTTGCGATGATCAGCACCGACCAGTTCAGGATCGGGGCACAGGAACAGTTGCAGCATTATGCGCGGTTGCTGGAAGTGCCCCTGTTGATGGCAGCAAACAGTGAAGAACTTTGCGATCGGCTGGACATGTTGAGCGACAAAAAACTGGTGCTGATCGATACGGCCGGCATGAGCCAGCGTGACCTGGGCCTGAGCGAACGGTTTCATCGCCTGCAGCTGGGTTCACCGGAGATCGAGCCTTACCTGGTGCTATCGGCAAATACTCAACTGGCAGTGCTAAACCAGACCATTCTCAATTTCAACAAGGTCAAACTGGCCGGTGCCATTGTAACCAAGCTGGACGAGGCAGCCAGTCTCGGCGGGATCATTACGACCTCGATTCGCCATCAGTTAGCACTGGCTTACTGTGGCACCGGGCAGAAGGTACCTGAGGATCTGGAACCCGCAAAGAGTCATCGCCTGATCAGCAAGGCGGTTGCCTTGATGCAGCGCTATGGCGAGCAGTTCGATCAGGAAGCGTTAGCGGTGCGTTACAACCACATCATTAACAAGAATCAAGCATAGGAAAGACAATGGATCAGGCGCAAGGTATTAGACAAATGAAATCGCAACATCCGGTGCGGGTGATCGCGGTCACCAGTGGCAAGGGCGGCGTAGGCAAAAGTAATGTCACGGTCAATCTCGCGGTAACCCTGGCGCAAAGCGGTGAGCGGGTTATGTTGATGGACGCCGATATGGGTCTCGCCAACATCGACGTGCTACTGGGTTTGAGCCCAGGACTCAATCTTTCGCATGTCATCAATGGTGAATGCTCACTTGAAGAAACTATTATCGATGGCCCGGCTGGTATCAAGATCATTCCGGCATCCTCCGGTATCGCATCGATGTCAGATCTGACGCCAGCCCAGAATGCGGGTGTCATCCGTTCGTTTTCCGAATTGACCGAACCGGTAGACACCTTGCTGATCGATACCGCGGCAGGGCTTTCCGACAGTGTCGTCAGCTACACGCGTGCGGCACGCGAGGTGATCGTTGTGGTTTGTGACGAACCGGCCTCGATTACCGATGCCTACGCGATGGTCAAGGTAATGAATCGTGATTACGGCGTGGAACGCTTTCACGTACTGGCGAACCAGGCGCATGGCGCACAGCAGGGCCGGGAGCTCTACAACAAGCTGGCACGGGTTTCGCAAAAGTTTCTCGATGTTACGCTCGATTTCCTGGGTAGCGTGCCTTACGACGATAACCTTAAGAAAGCGGTGCAGAAACAAAAATCAGTGGTCGAAGCCTTTCCGCGGAGTCCCTCGGCATTGGCTTTCAAACAAATCGCCAAAAAGACACAGCAGTGGCCGACTCCGAGTGATATGGAAGGGCACCTCGAATTCTTCATCGAGCGCCTGGTTAATTTCAATGCGCAGGAAGATCGCCTATGAACGGACACGCGATGTATGCCGAGGTCGAGAGTCTGGGAGAAAGTGACCAGATTGTTCGCCATGCATCGCTGGTCAAAAGAATTGCCTATCACCTGCTTAATCGCCTGCCGCCGACGGTACAGATCGACGATCTGATCCAGGCGGGTATGGTCGGGCTGCTTGAGGCGGCGAGTAATTTCAATCCCGACATGGGCGCCAGTTTCGAAACCTTCGCCGGGATTCGTATCCGTGGTTCGATGATCGACGAAATCCGCCGTTCGGACTGGACACCGCGTTCGGTGCATCGCAAGTTTCGTTCGGTGACCGACGCCATTCGTAAAATTGAAAATGAAACCGGCGAGGATGCCAGGGATGCCGACGTCGCAGAGGCGTTGGGGATTAGTCTCAGCGAATACCACCAGATTCTGATCGATTCATCGTCGTCACGCATCTACAGTATCGATACGATGGAAGACAATATGCAAGATGCGGCGATACCAAACTCATCCGAAAATACGCCGGACGAGTCATTCATCAGCGATGAGTACCGCCAGCAGTTGGCTGAAAGTATTCGCCTGTTGCCGGAAAAGGAACAGCTGGTGATGTCGCTGTACTATGACGATGAACTCAATTTTCGCGAAATCGGTGAGATCCTCGATGTCACCGAGTCCAGAATCTGTCAGTTGCATGGTCAGGCCCTGTTACGTGTTAAAGCGCGTATGTCAGAATGGAATGCGCATAGTTGAAGGTTTTGCGATGTCTACTGGCATACATCAGTTGGAAAACTTCCAGGAAATCGAATTCAGCATCGATCAGGCGCTGTATGTAAATCCCTGGCGGTTAATTTCGAGATCACTCCAATGCAATATAATCGAGGCTTGATTGCGTGGATAAAGATATAAAGATCCTGATCGTTGATGATTTTTCTACCATGCGGAACATTATCAAGAACCTGTTACGCGAGCTCGGTTTCAACAATACTGCCGAGGCTGATGACGGTAAAACCGCCTTGCCCATGCTGAAATCCGGCAGGTTCGATTTTCTGGTAACCGACTGGGATATGCCTGGAATGGATGGATTGACCTTACTCAGGACAGTACGTGCCGACGAAACGCTCAGCGATATGCCGGTTTTGATGGTCACGGCCGAGGCGAAGCGCGAGCAAATAGTGGTTGCCGCTGAAGCTGGCGTCAATGCTTATGTAGTCAAGCCCTTCACCGCGGCAACGTTGAAAGACAAGATCGAAAAGATTTTTCAGCGCAACCATAGATGAAGACTGATGAAATAAATCAGCTATTAACTTTCCAGGGGAACGGTCGATAAAGACAGACAACGATTGACGAACTTCGCAATGCCGCAACAGGCTGTATCGCAAAGACGAATCAGGAGCATACAGGTTAGCAATAATGTCCGACCCACTCATCAAATCGGTGAATCACAGCCCGCGGGTGCAGGATGCCCTGAAAAAGCCTGATCGTGAGAAAAATCAAAATCCCCGCCAGCAAAAGAAAGAACGCAAGAAGAAGGACTCGAAGCGAATCATCGATACCTACGCATAGCCGCTGCGATATTCGGTGGGTTAAGAACCCGCTTCCCTCGAACCAGGACGCTAAAAGCGTTACCCCACTCTGGTTATTTCATCGATCTAGCGTTTACTCGCCGACAAACCTTAGATTTGCGTGTTTAAGGAGTGGTTTGGGCAGGAGGTCTTAACGCGGCGACGATCAAAGCCAGCCAGCCAAAAATGAAGGCGACGCCCCCCAGGGGTGTAATTGCTCCCAGCCACTTGATGCCACTAAGCGCGAGTAGATAGAGAGAGCCGCTAAACAGAATGATGCCTAGCATAAAAGCGAACGCAGCGAGTTTTACCCAGCGTGGTGAAAACTGCGGCATGGTTGAAATCACGGCGACGATCATCAAGGCAATAGCATGGTACATCTGGTACCTGGCTGCGGTCTCGAAGACGAGCAGATAGTCGGCGTCCAGCACATGTTTAAGCCCGTGCGCGGCAAATGCGCCTGTCATTACCGCGAGCATTGCCAACCCGGCGCCCGCGACCAATATCCAGCGACTGATTCTCGAATCATGCAAAGTGGTCATTATGTTTATATTTCCGGGATGATCGACTCAATAATGCAGGTGGTTGAGTAGCGGCAGTTTAATGTACCTGTAATCTAATTGTCACTGGGTAAATGGAGGACGCGAAGCCTGCCCAGGGTCGATTCCAGTCTCAGGAGTTGAATTTGTAAACGGTCGTTAAAGGAAAAGCCGACCTGAATTAAACAGGGCCATAGACTTTCTGCTACTCCCGGCAGACTTCGTTAAAGTAATAATGCAGGGCAGGCTTCGGCCATAAGCGTGCAGCTGATGTTATCGTATAATTATGGGAGTATGGAATTATGATGACAGTTAATTTATCCCATCAGGACGATGAAATTATAGTGACAGTTAACCTGATTTCGAGATAAAACGTTCATTTAGCTGTATATCAACAGATTTATCACCTGTTTGGGTGATGCCCCGACTGCGTCTTTCTGTTACGGTTTTCGTGTCTTCTATTCGTTTGGTAAAGCGATAAGTAATGCCGTGTCAGATTCCAAAGCTTCTAATGGATTAAATTTTCGTTAAGGTTTTTCCCTGTCGACGACTGATCTTTATAATTTATCGCCAGACAAACCTGAATGTATCTGCCACGGAATCAGGAAGTACCAGAAAAAAATTATGTCTAACCGGAGCCCATCTTATCCCTCCATTTCGCTGCTAGTGGCGCTGCAAAAAGCAAAGCTTTTCCATGACTCATTTAGCCATGCCGATGCCGGATTAAAAGAATCTATGGAGTGCTGGGGATATAGTTCTCGAAGTGGTACTGGTCACAGACTGGTTGCCGCGGTGACCAGTTTTGGATTGTTCGACGTTAGCGGTAACTCTGCAGATCGTCGGCTAAAGCTGAGCGACGCGGCGCTTGACGGCCTGTTTTGCGCTGACGATATTACGGATAGAAAATCGAGTGCCATTCGCCAGTTCGTGTTGAATCCCCGGATTTACAGATCCCTGTGGGAACGATGGGAATATGATCTGCCTGATTACGATGAACTGGAGCAATACCTGGTCTCTGATCTTGGTTTCAATCGAAAAGTGGTGGCCAAATTTCTTGGCGATTATCTTGCGAGTATCGAACTGGCCCGTGGACATGGCCTGGGTAATGGGGAAAGTTTTCATGACCAGGTCGAAACCGATGTCGAGTTTAAAACCATCGATGTGGCAGCTGACCAGGAATCAGTGCAGCGGGAGGACAGTTTCTACGAAGACGACTTTGAATTCGAGTTTGATACCGTCGATTTGCTGCTGGAGCCAAAGGCAGGGCATGGGGTGGACAGGCTTGATGAAGAAGATACCAATCTCGAGTTTGAGACCGTCGACCTTCTGCTGGAAGCAAAACCCGGGCATGGGCCGGGCAGGTCCGACGAAGACGATACCAATCTCGAGTTTGAGGAGGTCGACCTGCTGCTGGAACCAGGGACTCGAAACCAGCAGATCGATTTTGGTGCAGATGACATATTGCTTGATCCCCAGGGAATAGAGGAAAGTGGCAAGCTCTCCCTCGTAGCGGTCAGTAACAATCTCGATTACTCCGCTAAGTTATGTAAGCCAACCGAAGTCCCGGGCGGCAAGGAGATTGCGCGATTCCGGTTAGATCAAAATACCAGCATCAGTCTGATCGGGGATGGGCCGATCAATCGTAAGCTAATTGAAATCCTGATCGATCGGCTTACCGAAAGCCTCGAGTCCGGCGACTTTGATTCCTCGAATGATGAGCAAGCCAAATCACTAAATTTCCTGAAAAACTTAAAGATCTGAACGATTTTTAAAACTGCCTTTATCTGCGTCGTATCGAGCCCTGCTGGAGCATTTCAAGGTCTGATTTCTCGTTAGCAGAGGTCTGGAATGCAAAACTCAGGGAGGAGCCTCGACCATTAGAAGACACTAAAATGTAAACCTCCAGGATCGTTCGCCGGCGGTTGCACACAGTTGTTTTCAAATAGTTAAAGACAGCTTTGTCGGATACTATTACTGGTATACGCGGATGAATAACTATTGATATGACCGGTATCTGGAAGCTGCTGATTGCAGGCGTTTGTCTTTATGCCGTAATGGTCGCCTTTGTTTATTACGGGCAGTCGAGCCTGATTTACTACCCGAATATGCCCGGACGGGACATTGTCGCGACACCAGAACGAATCGGTCTCAAATATCATGATGTACATTTCGTAACCGGGGATAATATTAACTTGCATGGCTGGTTCGTTCCGCACCACGCCGCAAAAGGCACGATACTTTTTTTTCATGGCAATGCCGGCAACATATCGCACCGTCTGGAGTCAATCGATGTTTTTCATCGACTCGAGCTCAACGTTTTCATTATTGATTATCGTGGTTATGGACAAAGCGAGGGTAAAGTCTCGGAGCAGGGAACTTACCACGATGCCGTGGCCGCATGGGATTACCTGACCCGGACCCGGGGGATTGGCGCAAAACAGATCGTTATTTTTGGCCGATCATTGGGCGCATCAATTGCGAGCTGGCTGGCCAGCAAGCACACCCCGGCCGCACTCATTGTAGAATCCGGCTTTAGCTCGGTACCCTCCATGGCCAAACGGATTTACCCATTTCTACCGGTAAGTTGGCTAACTTATTTCAAATATGACACCAGGAATTATGTAAAAAGTATTGCCTGTCCGGTTCTGGTCGCACACAGCAGGAGCGATGACATCATTCCTTTCGCAGAAGGTCGTGAAATTTTCGATGCCGCACCCGCAGCCAAACAGTTTTTAGAGATGCGTGGCGGCCATAATGATGGATTTATGATCAGTGGCCCGACCTATGTCGATGGACTCAGATCATTTATCCACGCAAATCTTGAATAGATGGTGATCGAAGGTGCAGGATCGGTACTTCATAGTGAAATAAAAAAGCCACCCCTGGGAGGTGGCTTAATCTTTTCGAGCTAATTATTGCTTAATTCATATTATGGTCGCTGGTCATCAACGATAACAACATTGTCGGTTTGATAGTTGCCGGTAAATTCACAGCTGCCGTTCATGCCTATTGTCTGATCGACCCGCAGTATGCCACCCGGTAATATCTCACTGCCGCTATTGGTTATGATTACCGTCAAAATATCCAGGGGGTTGGTCAAATCAACCATAAACGGGTTGGTTACGGCACCGCAAGGATCCGCGTCCGGCGCTAGTTCCAGGATATCAGTACCTAGCGACTTAATAACGCCGGTGACCTGTTCGGTATCCAGGGCGCTCTTGTCGACGATGACCAGGGCGGCGTTGATCAACAGCGGATCCATAGCATCCGGGGTACCGTCAACCTGGACCGGCAGGAATATTTCGATATCCCCAGGCGCCAGTAATTCACCGGACTTGGAGACGATCCGGGTGCCGTTAACGTCTGCCCGCTGCGGGTATAACGGGAGCTGGTACATCACTTTTAAGCTTTCTGTTCCCGATGAAGGCGTCATGGAAAACCCTGTATCGACAGGATCATTGAGCATTTCCACCTTGCCTTTGAACTGCTCGAATTTGCCTGATTCGGCAATCAGTGCCTCAATATACAGGAGCGGGTAATACTCTTCGGGCTTGTTTTCATCGTTATCTTTATCGGACCAGGACTTGACCCAGCCCACAACGGTAAGCTCCTCGTCAATCATATCGCCCTGCAGCAGTTCGTCGCTAATGGACTTCGGTACACCACCGTTACCGTCTTCGGCATTCTCGAAGAAAGCGGCGTCGTCGCCGAAATGAACCTTGACGCAGCCCTCGTTATCCATGTCCTCGCTGGGAAGGGCCTCGCAAAGTAACAGGTACTCCTCGACAGAATCTACTTCCTTGATTACGCCATTCAGG
>JBATHL010000459.1:0-6398 GCA_049666745.1 Gammaproteobacteria bacterium | reverse complement strand
GACGCACTCTATGTTAAACCCCGGGTGGCCTCGATTTACCTGCTTCAGGCAGAAGATGAAGTCGCTATTATTGAAACCGGAACCTATTATTCGGTTGCTAATGTTCTGGCAACGCTAAGCGAGCTGGGCATTGCAAAATCCCAGGTCAGGTACGTCATCCCGACCCACGTGCACCTGGATCATGCCGGCGGCGCCGGTGAAATGATGAAGCAGTTCGATCAGGCCAGCCTGATTATTCACCCGCGTGGTGCGCAGCATATGATCGATCCACAAAAACTGATTGCGGGTACGATCGGAGTATATGGCGAGGAAAAGTTTAACCGTCTTTATGGCAGCATCGAACCGATACCCGAGGCGCGGGTCATTGTTGCTGCGGACCTGGCCCGATTCGAAGTTGCTAACCGGGAACTCGTTTTTTTTGACACGCCGGGTCACGCACGGCATCACTTTTGTATCTATGATCAGGTCAGTAACGGCGTTTTCAGCGGGGATACCTTCGGCATCAGCTACGAGCCGATGAAACAACTGCCCCGGGGATTGATTCCAACCACGCCGCCCGTGCAGTTTGACCCGGTGGCGTTACACGAGTCGATTTCACGTATCATGAGTTTCGAACCTGGCAGATTATACTTGACCCATTATGGTGAGTTTTCAAATCCAGCGGCGCAGGTAGCCAGTTTTAATCAATGGATCGACCAATATGTCGATCTTTGCAGTCAACAGGATAGCGCCGCGGCAGACTATGAGAAATCACTGCAACAAGCTTTGCAAGATCTGGTTTTACAGGAATTGACTGGTAATGATAAGGCCGCACTGGGCAGAATTTTACAAACTGATTTCAGGCTCAATGCACAGGGACTGGCCCACTGGCGGAGAAGCATGCCAGATGGGTGAAGCGATCTGGAAACCCCATACCACGGTGGCGGCGCTATGCGAACGCGATGGCAAGTTCCTGCTGGTAAGAGAGAATGCTGACGACCGGATCGTCTTTAATCAGCCTGCCGGGCACCTGGACCCGGGAGAAACCCTGCTCGAGGCTGTCGTTCGCGAAACCCTCGAAGAAACCCGCTATCGATTCACCCCGCAGGCGTTACAGGGGGTGTACCGGTACAGGCCGGATGAATCGTCCGTGAAAACCTATCTTCGCTTTCTGTTTCGCGGCGTGGTGGGCGATCTTGTCGATGGTGATCTGGATCAGGGTATTATTGCTGTAGAGTGGTTGAGTTACGCGCAGATTTTGTCCTGTCGCGAACAACATCGCAGTCCGATGGTGTTGCAATGTATCGAGGATTTCCGCCAGCGACCCGGTTATCCACTGGATGTCATTAGCCAGGAATTTGCCTGATCATGTTGATTGTTCGAACCTTGTTATTGTTTCTCCTTAGTGGCCCGGCAGTGGCGATGCCCTACTTCGTGCAGTGCTTCGATTTTGGTTGCAAGAGCACGCAGGAGCTCTACTACAGTGCCCGGGACTGGGACGAGATCAAGGCGATATTCACCCCTGCCAGTGTCGATAGTGCCGCCGAAAAACAGGCCATCAGGCGAGCCGTTGCGGCCATGGAACGTATCAGCGGAGAATTATCCGGCACATCTCGCGATAAGGGAGGTAACTACCCGGGTTCTGATATTATCGGCCAGATGGACTGTATTGATGAATCAACCAATACTTTCCAGTACCTGGCCGCACTTGAAGAACTGGGCTTGCTGAAATGGCATCGAGTCGATCCCAAACAGCGCCGCATCGTCTGGGTTTTTACCCACTGGACGGCGACCATCACCGAGATCGCTAGCGAAGAGCGGTTCGTGGTCGACTCCTGGTATCGTGACAATGGCGAGTTACCCTATATCCAGCCGCTCGCAGACTGGCAGCGCAAGCGCGATTTCCCGGTTGCCTATAATCCTGAGCTGGCCGCCAACTGAGTAATCCAATGGGCACGGCTAAACAAGAAAAGATCATTGTCGGTATGTCCGGTGGTGTCGATTCGTCGGTATCCGCCTGCCTGCTGTTGCAGCAGGGTTATCGGGTAGAAGGCCTGTTCATGAAAAACTGGGAAGAAGACGATACCGAGGAATACTGTTCGGCGAGCGAAGATCTGGCGGACGCTCAGCAGGTATGTGATCGTCTCGATATTCCGTTACACACGGTTAATTTCTCCGGCGAGTACTGGGACCATGTGTTCGAATACTTTCTGCGCGAGTATCGCAGCGGGCGCACGCCAAATCCCGATATTATGTGTAACCGCGAAATAAAATTTAAGGCCTTCCTGGATCATGCCCAAATGCTCGGCGCGGAGCGGATTGCGACTGGTCATTACGTGCGCACTCGTCGGCGAAACGGCAGGGTTGAATTATTACGTGGCCTGGATGCCAACAAGGACCAGTCTTATTTTCTTTACGCGTTGAATCAGCATCAGCTGGCGCATGCATTGTTTCCTATAGGAGAGCTGGATAAATCGGAGGTGCGCGATATTGCCAGGCAACAGGAATTTGTGGTCCATGCGAAAAAAGACAGTACCGGAATCTGCTTCATCGGTGAGCGCAAGTTCAAGGATTTTCTGCAACGTTTTATTCCGGCGCAGCCTGGAAAAATTTTCAGCGTGGACGGTTCCGAACTCGGTGAGCATAGTGGATTGATGTACTACACCATCGGACAGCGCCAGGGTCTTGGCATTGGTGGTACCGAAGAAGGCAGCGATGAACCCTGGTATGTCGTTGCCAAAGCACTGGATGAAAATCGGCTGATCGTTGCGCAGGGAGTGGATAACTCGCATCTGTATCACTCGCAGTGCCGGGTAACCGAGCTACACTGGATTTCGCAGTCGGTAGACAATGTGCCTTTTGCATGCAGTGCCAAAAGTCGATATCGACAGCAGGATAGTGGTTGTCGAATTACTGCGCTTGACCACAGCAATGCGAGCGTCGAATTCGACTCGCCGCAAAGAGCTCTTACCCCTGGGCAGGCACTGGTGTTGTACGCTGGAGAGCAATGCCTGGGCGGTGGCACCATCGAGGTGGCTTTCGGCTAGTGAACAAACTTGAAAATCAAACCCTGGCCCTGGCCGGGATGTTTCAGGCCGCGGCGCTGGTCGATGAACTCGCAGTGCTTGGAAACTGCGATACCAGCGCCTTCGATTGCAGTCTCAATAGCCTGTTTACGATTGACGCGGCAACTACCAGGGATGCGTTGGGCGATATCTCGTGCCTGTCACGCGGTTTCGAAGCACTTGGCGACTATCTTGGCGGCGAAAACCGGTCTCCCGGTAGAAACATCGCTTACTACCTGTTGTCAATGCTGAAGATTTCGACGCAGGTGTTACGCAACCACGATCTGGCGCAAGATTTACTCAATGGTCTGGAGCGGATTGAACAGAGTACCAGCGAATTTGATATGAGCCGTAGCAGTGTCATCAACAAGATTGACGGCCTCTACCAGGGCAGTATCAGTTCCCTCAATCCTCGCATCCTGGTGCGTGGTGAACAGAATTATCTGCGCAACGATGACAATGCAGCTAAAATCCGGGGCCTGCTACTGGCGGGCATACGCTGCGGTGTGCTCTGGCAACAACTGGGCGGTAGTAAATGGACCCTGTTCTGGTGGCGTAAAAAGTACGTGGCAACCGCGCGAAAATTTCTGGCCTATAACTAAATCCCCTGTTGCGAACGTATATCGCGCAACAATCCGCGGGCAGCGTCATCGATCATGTCAAATACCTGATCAAACCCATCGTCACCGAAATAAGGGTCGGGGACTTCCTGTTGCTCAAACCTGTCTGAATACTCCAGCATCAGCTTTACCCTGGCACTGGTTGCCTCGGGTTTTAGCGCAAGCATATCCGCCAGATTAGCGTGGTCCATGCCTAGCAGGTAATCAAACTCGTTAAAATCGGTGGTTACAAACCGGCGTGCGCGCAGACCGGTCAGATCGATGCCACGGGATTGTGCTGTTGCCTGTGAACGCAGATCCGGGGGGCTGCCGATGTGATAGCTATGGGTTCCAGCTGAATCCACCTGGATAGATTCCCCTAACCCCTGTTCATCGACCAGTGACTGGAATACGCCGTGTGCGGTAGGTGATCGACATATGTTACCCATGCAGACGAACAGGACTTTGACGGGTTGTTGCAGCGGCATGTTTATTATCCGATTTGAAACTGTGTCATGAAATGTTAATCCCGATAGTAAAACTATTTGATACAATGTGAGGAATTGAAACCGGGGGCTAGACGGCGATGATCATAATACCAGAGATTCAAGTTCAGGATGGCAAGGTAATAACCCGCGCTGCCATCGAAGGTGACGACATTACCCACGACATAACACCACGCCAGGCGGTAAAGGATTTTGTTGCGGATGGCGCTCAAATGCTGCAGATCGTCGATATAGACGCTGCCAGATCGAAGTCCTCTAACAACGAGGCCCTGATCAAGGAACTGCTCAATGAAACCGATATTCCGATTCAGGTCGCCGGTGGTATCCGCACCCTGAGCCAGATCAATGACTGGTTCGAAGCGGGCGCTGCTCGCGTGGTGTTAGGTACGATCGCGATCACCGATTCACCATTGGTGATTGAGGCAGCGAGTCGGCATCCGGGTGGAATCATCGTTCACCTCGCCACGCGCAACGGTTACGTAATGATCGATGGCTGGAAGACACAAACCGCTTTCATGCCCCAGGATTTGATCCGTGACCTGCAGATGACCGGAATCGCCGGCGTGATTCACAAGGGAACCGAACGCCTCGATTCCGAGTTTGATGAAGCCGTGGCCCTGACCGAACAGATGAGCCACGATGTTTCAATTCCGGTCTACGCCAGCGGCACCGTGCGCACGCTCGATGATATCGCGCGGCAGCGTTATCTACCGAACATCAATGGTGTAATTATCAGCCATGCCCTGATGAGCGGCGATATCGCGTTGAAAGATGCGCTGCAGGTAGCGGCAGAAAAAGAGACCAACCTCGAGCCCGAATCGATTACGCATAATGTCAACATGGGGATTCATCATGGGGTGAGGGCCTACCTCGCAGCCTATAACAGTTCCCAGGCGGCAAGAGTGTGGAATCTCGCGTTACGCGATATGGTGACCGAGGATAACCCCTACATGGAGATTTTAATTCCACAGGTCGACCTCGAGCTGGATACTTCGACCATGACGCAACGCGAGTTACAGGCCTGCTACGAAGACGAGCTCGATAAGGCTGATATCGTGATCGTAATCCTTGAAGGTGTAGAAGCGGAAGCCTGGACCGGTTTCGAATGCGGTTACGCGCGAGCGCGCGGCAAGTATATCTACGGAATAACCTCGGACCGGGCGGCCAAAGGACTTAGCCAGCAACGTTTCGAAGCGATGTGTGACGAGTTAATCCATTTTTCCCCGGGTGATGAGATTACCAAAACGCATGCGGAGATATCGCACGCCCTGGCGACCCGGGTGATGGTGCAAAACCAGTAGAGCTACCTCTTGCCTGGCGGTTATTAACCGTCAGGATCGATGCACTTGTATACCACAAAGGTTTGTTGCCCTGCTTCCATCACGGTTAGCGGAACAATTGTGTCTCCTCCCATACGAGCCGCACCATTACGGGCAATAATACGCAATTCTTTGGCTATGGTATCGTCCGGCCTCTCGACGCCGACTACTGTGTCGGTTACCGAGGTATTGGTCTTACCAAGCTCCCGGCAACTGCTGACTTCGCTCGGATCCAGTATGCGAACTTTTTCGCCCTCAGGGGTCAGGCTGAGACCGGCGCAGGCGCTTAATAGAATGGTTGCGCCAATGATGCTGATGTTTGTTTTCATATGGGTAGTCTTCTGGTTTTGGATTAGGTGCTGGAAGCCTGGAATATGCTTTCGATGGAAGCATTCAGGACGCTATTAAATTCATCGTCACTTTGCTGCGCGCTCAGGCCTTCGCTCAGAGCCCGCGAAAAACTTGCAACCATGCCGTTCTGTTTGCTGAGTCTCTGGTTTGCTTCCTCCCGGGAGTAACCGCCGGACAGCGCAACAACCTTGAGTACATTGGGGTGCTGGATACAGCTGGTGTACAAATTATCCTGTTCGGGCAAGGTTAATTTGAGCATCACCAGTTGTCCTTCTTCGAGCCGATCGAGATGCTTTAGCAATGAAGTCTTGAGTAATTCTTCTGTCTCGGCCTTCTGCGGGCTGTTGATATCAACTTCGGGCTCGATAATCGGAACCAGTCCAGCTTCAACTATCTGGCGACCAATTTCGAATTGCTGACTGACTACCGCAGTGACGCCGTCGGCATTAGCGGTCTTGATAACCGAGCGCATCTTGGTACCGAACACATTTTTTTGCCGGGCCTTTTGTAACAGTTCATCCAGTCCGGGCATAGGTTTCATGACCTGTGCGCCATTACTTTCATCGGCGAGTCCCTTGT
>JBATHL010000458.1:0-4639 GCA_049666745.1 Gammaproteobacteria bacterium | reverse complement strand
TACCCCCTCAAGATAGCGTGTCTACCAATTCCACCACATCGGCATAGCCCCAGCTTACTCGGCTGGAGGTAAATCTGACTCTTGCATACTGTCGCCCTGAGGTTCTGCAGGCGGCAATCCGTCGCTTTCCTGCATCGGTGCGACTTCGGTTTCCTGGGCGGTAACACTGCCGGCTACGCCGTCGGGAGCATCTCGATTACTCGAGATATAGGCCAGCGACAGGCATACGATAAAAAACAATACCGCGATTATCGTGGTTGCCCGGCTGAGAAAATTGCCCGACCCTTTCGCGCCAAAGACGGTGGCCGAGGCCCCACTGCCAAACGCGGCACCCGCATCGGCACCCTTACCATGCTGCATCAGGATCAACACGATCAACGAGATCGACAATAAAACCTGTGCAACCAACAAAATACTATTAATGTTTTCCATAATACGTCCTAAACCGCCTGTGCGATGGCCAGAAAATCGTCGGCTTTCAACGATGCTCCACCGATCAACCCGCCATCGATATCTGCTTGCGACAACAGCTCCGCCGCGTTTGACGGATTCATACTGCCACCATATAAAATTTGTACCTGTTCGGCGACGCCAGCATTGAGCTGCGCCAGTTTGCCACGAATAAACGCGTGCACTTCCTGCGCCTGATCCGGTGTGGCGACTTTACCGGTACCGATTGCCCAAACCGGCTCGTAGGCGATAACCGCCCGGGCGATGCCGTCAATCCCACTCAGGGCAATAACTGCGTCGATCTGACGGGCAACGACATCCTCGGTTATACCCTGTTCACGCTCTTGCAGGGTCTCGCCAACACAGAGAATCGGAATAATGCCCCCCGCTATCGCCGTCGCACATCGTGCAGCCACCAGCTGATCTGTTTCCAGATAAAGCGAGCGACGTTCCGAGTGACCCGCAAGTGCGTAGCGGCAGCCACATTCTTTCAGCATTGCTGCTGCCACTTCCCCGGTAAATGCACCGGCCTCCTGGTCACACACATTTTGTGCCCCCAGCGCAATGTCGCTATCAGCCAGCATGCCGCCGATTTTCATCAGAAAAACTGCCGGTGGGAAGATCGCCAGTTCAGCCTTGCCCGCGTCTCCGGCCTTGATACCTTCGACCAGCTCGACAACAGATTGCAGGTTGCCATTCATTTTCCAGTTGCCCGCGATAAGGCTAGAGCGCATATTTATTGCCGGTCATTAAAAAGGCGCCAAAGGTTACTCACCTCGGCCCAATAAATCAATCTGGAATTAACGATTAGGCCCATTTTTAGGCCGCTTACTATATTCCCGCGGCATCCCTTACCGCCTGCGCCAGTATTGTCGCAATATTTTCGACCTGCTCGCTGTCCTGACCTTCCACCATGACGCGAATCAGCGGTTCGGTGCCGGACGCCCGCAGCAGCACCCGGCCGGCATCCGCCAGTTCGGTTTCGGCCGACTTGACGGCGTCCTTGAGTAAAGCTGAATTGTCCAGATCGAGCGCGGTCGATAGCGGGACATTAATCATGGTTTGTGGATAGATCTCCAGGTCGCTACAGGCTTCGGTAAGGGTTTGTCCGTTACTGGCCAGTGCCTCCAGAACCTGTAACGCAGCAATAATACCGTCACCTGTCGTGGTTTTATCCAGGCATATGATATGGCCGGATGATTCGCCACCCAGGTGCCAACCTCGCTCGACCAGTTCCGTCATGACATAGCGATCGCCAACTGCAGCACGCACAAACGGAATATCATGGGCCTGCAAGGCGTGTTCGAATCCGAGATTGGTCATTAAAGTGCCAACCACCCCTCCGTCGAGCTGGCCGCTGGCGAGTTTGTTCCTGGCGATTATATAAAGTAACTGATCGCCATTTTTCACATCCCCACGCGCATCCATCATCATCACACGGTCACCATCACCATCGAATGCAATCCCCATGTCAGCCTGGTTTTCCAGCACATGGGCACGCATGCTTTCGGGGTAAAGAGCACCGACTTCATGATTGATGTTCATACCGTTGGGGCTGGTACCGACTTCGACAACCTCTGCCCCCAGCTCACGAAAAACGGCTGGTGCAATGTGATAGGTGGCACCATTGGCACAGTCGATCACCAGTTTCATACCACGCAATGATTTATTAAACGCGATCGAGGACTTGCAAAACTCGATGTAACGACCCTTGGCGTCTTCCATCCGCGTCGCCTTGCCAATCTGTTCCGGCGCAACCATTTCCAGCTCGAGGTCAAGCATCGCCTCGATCGCTTCTTCGGTAGCATCAGGTAGCTTGAAGCCATCGCCATTGAAAAATTTCACCCCGTCATCGTGGTATGGATTGTGCGATGCACTGATTACGATACCAGCGGTGGCGCGTTGTGACTGGGTTATGTAGGCAATTGCCGGGGTAGGCATCGGCCCGAGCAAGAGGACGTCAAGTCCGGCGGCAGCCAGACCAGCTTCCAGTGCTGATTCGAACATATACCCGGAAATCCGGGTATCCTTGCCGATAACAACCTGGCCGCGACTGGATTGCGACAATACCTTACCCGCGGCCCAACCCAGCTTCATGATAAAGTCGACGGTCATCGGCAACTGGCCAACTCGACCGCGAATACCATCGGTGCCAAAATACTTTCGACCCATTACACCACCTCTCCGAGACCTTTGACCATCGCAATTGCATCCAGGGTTTCGACCACATCATGCACGCGCACGATATCCGCACCCAGCATCGCTGCCATCACCGCTGCCGACAGACTGCCATATAGTCGCTGATCGGCGGGTTTGTCGAGAATCTTGCCAATCATGCCTTTACGAGACAGCCCGACCAGAACAGGCGCCCCCAGTTGGCGAAAAACAGGTAATGAAGCTAACAGCAAGAGATTATGCTCGATGGTTTTGCCAAATCCAAATCCGGGATCAACAATTATATGTTGTTGTGCTATCCCTGCATCGAGCGCGGCATCCATTCGTGCCTTGAGAAAATTCAGAACCTCGCTGACAACATCCGTGTAGGCTGGATTTTGCTGCATGGTTTCGGGAGTTCCCTGCATGTGCATCAGGCAGACCGGCACTGCCAGATCAGCGGCTACCTGTAACGAATCGTCCAGTTGCAAGGCACAGATACTGTTGATCATGGTCGCCCCCGCATTTACTGCAGCCTGCATTACACCGGGTTTATTGGTATCAATAGAAATCGGAACATCCGAAATTTCCCGAATTACCTTGATCAATGGAATAGTGCGTGCCAACTCCTGCTCAAGGTCTACCTGCTGCGAACCGGGACGAGTCGATTCGCCACCGATATCCAGGATGTCGACGCCTTCGGCAATCAACTGCCGGGCGTGCGCGAAGGCTTTATCTATGGTGTCGAATCTGCCGCCATCGGAAAAAGAATCGGGGGTCGTATTAATGACCCCCATGACCTGCAGATTGCTCGATATAGTAAGTTCTGACATCGCCTTGTCAGGGCTGAGTCAAGCCTGAAAACGACTAGTGAAGTTTTGCGGGATCCAGATCAGGATCATCATCCTCGCTGGCCTTACCCGAAGGTGCATTCGACGAGGGTCCGGTATCATCGTCCGACCAGTCTTCGGGTGGACCTGGCTCCCTGCCTTCCATAATCGCGTCTATTTGGCCAACATCGATGGTTTCATATTTCATTAACGCGTCAGCCATCACGTGGAGCTTATCCTCATTCTGAGTGAGAAGTTCCACCGCCCGCTGATAGTTACGATCGATAATCGTGCGAATCTCCGAATCAATCGAATGCGCGGTTTCGTCAGATACATGCTTTTGCTTGCCATAGCTCTTGCCGAGAAATACTTCACCCTCGTCTTCGCTATAGGACAAGGGTCCCATGCGGTCAGAAAGGCCCCACTGGGTCACCATACTGCGGGCTATGCTGGTAGCGCGCTCGATATCGTTCGAAGCGCCTGTGGTCACTGCTGCGTCACCAAAGATCAACTGCTCAGCGATACGGCCACCGAACAGGCTCGATAACTGGCTTTCAAGAAGTTGCTTGCTGTAACTATAGCGGTCGTCCTCGGGCAAAAACATGGTAACCCCGAGGGCACGTCCACGCGGAATGATGCTTACCTTGTACACCGGGTCGTGCTCGGGTACCAGGCGACCGACGATCGCATGGCCAGCTTCGTGATAAGCGGTGAGTTTCTTTTCCTCATCTTTCATGATCATCGATCTGCGCTCGGCGCCCATCATGATCTTGTCCTTGGCGCGTTCGAACTCTGCCATCGACACCACCTTCTTGTTGCCGCGGGCGGCAAACAATGCGGCCTCGTTGACCAGGTTAGCCAGATCGGCGCCGGAAAAACCAGGTGTACCGCGCGCAATCACCATCGAATCGACATTCTCAGCCACCGGTACCTTGCGCATATGCACCTTGAGGATATGCGAGCGGCCGCGCACGTCAGGCAGCGGAACAACTACCTGGCGATCGAATCGACCAGGACGCAGCAAGGCCGGATCAAGCACATCGGGCCGGTTGGTCGCCGCGATCACAATGACACCTTCGTTACCCTCAAAGCCATCCATTTCGACCAGCAACTGGTTCAATGTCTGCTCGCGTTCGTCATGCCCACCACCGAGACCGGCGCCGCGATGACGTCCTACTGCATCGATCTCATCGATGAATATGATG
>JBATHL010000457.1:0-2772 GCA_049666745.1 Gammaproteobacteria bacterium | reverse complement strand
GTGCCGATCCACAGACGCTGCTGATTGTCCTCGAAAATAGTGCGGACACGGTCATCGGAAATACTGGATGGATCTTGCGCATTTGCAATAAAATGTGTGAATGTCCCGGTGGCGCGATCAAAAAGGTTCAGGCCTCCCAGGGTACCGACCCACAAACGGCCGGTACGATCTTCATGGATGGCACGGACGCGATTGTCGGAAAGCGATTTGAGATTCCCATCCTCGGCCTGGAATTGTTGCCACTGGCTGGTTTGTTCGTTAAAGCTGTAAAGCCCCGATTGATGCAGGCCAATCCATAAGATTCCATTTTTATCACGGGTGATGACCCGGACCCGTTCACGTCCAAATCCGGCTGGCGCACCCGTCTCCTCGTTATAGTGTGCAAATACTTCAGCGCTTGTATCCCAGCGGCTGAGTCCACCGCCTTCCGTTCCTACCCAAAGGTCCCCGTTGGGATCAAGATGCAGGGCAAGGATAGAGTCGTTTCGTAAGGTAGCAGGGTCTCGCGGGTCATGCTTGAGTTGAATGAACTGGTATCCATCGTAACGGTTAAGGCCGTCCTGGGTACCGAACCACATAAACCCGGCCTGGTCCTGAACGATCGCGGTCACCGTGTTCTGGGAAAGACCGTCTTCAAGTGAAAGCGGCTCGAACCGTATACTGGGTGGTCGCGCGTCGACCTGGCTGGCAACCAGCAGGCCGATGAGGGCGATTGTTCGAATCCACCGGTACCTGGCTGGTTTATTGGCCTGGTTGCATGGTAACGTTCTGTGTTCATTTAATTTAATCATGAGTCAAAGTCCCTGATCGTTATTTATTACGTTTTTTACACATTTGTATTTGTTGATTGGACGCTATTCCTGTGGCACCCACACATTGACTGCAGTTGGCTCAGCCATTCCTGCTCCGTCGATCCAGGGATTGGTGTCGATCCAGGGATTGCCGTCGATCCAGGGGTTGCCGTCTATCCACGGATTACCGTCTATCCACGGATTACCGTCTATCCACGGATTACCGTCTATCCACGGATTACCGTCGACCCAGGGATCGCCGTGCTGATGAATTTCGCCGTCCCAGTAGTAACCGGTGCCTTCGATGTAAAAATCGCCGGTGGCTTCATCCAGGCGCGTGGGTCCCATGTAGTGCTCGACTCCCGCCAGGTCCTGGTCGATGTCGAGGCCGCCGTTAGCGCACCCGGTAATATCCCCGTGCACAGCGTTATAGGCATCCACCCGGCCCGCGCCCTGTTGGAATGGGCTGTAGCGCAGATCGCCGGAGTTGGGGCCTTTGCCGTAGATGCCGACCACGGTGCTCGCCATCAGCCGGCACTTGACGTCGTCCGGGGTCAGCCAGGGCTCGTCCTGCAAGAGGAGAGCGACGATTCCACTAACGACAGCGGCCGCCTGGGAAGTACCCGACATCGTAAAGTACTGTCCCGAGCTGTAGAAATCCGGGTGCTGGTTAGGCAGTAATCCGTCGGAGGGCATGTATCCGCTCAGGTGCCCACCGGGTGCCACCACTTCGGGTTTCACGAAGGCCTCATTTGTGGGACCCGCTGATGACCAGTAGGTCATCATATCGTCGCTTGGGTCTTCAGGGCTGTAGTTGTCGGTCATGGCTCCGACCGTGATGACATAGGGCACATTGCCCGGAACTCCGATGGTCATGGGTTCGGGACCGCTGTTGCCGGCCGAGGTCACAACCACGATGCCGGCCTGCCAGGCCGCCATCACGGCCTGGTTGATGGGGTCATCCCAGTAGTAGGACTGCGGCGGAGCCGAGAAGGACAGGTTGAGTACGCGGATGCCATAGGTATGCTGATAGCTCACTACCCAGTCCAGAGCGCGAATCACGTCCAGGTAAGTGCCGAAACCGTCCGCGCCGAAGGCCTTGATCGAGATCAGGTCGGCGCCGGGGGCGATACCGATGAACCGTCCACTGCTTTGCTTGCTGTGGAGTGCGACACTCGAAATGTGGCTGCCGTGGCCGCTCCCGTCGTTGGTAGACTCGCTGGCATCCGGGATCAGCATCTCGTCGGCAATTGCGTCATAGCGCGCCAGAATACGGTCCTGACCCAGGGTGTTCTTCTCGAGTGCGGAACGACCCCACCATAAGCCGGTGTCTATGACTGCCATCGTCACGCCGCTGCCATCGACTCCCTCGGTGTGGAGGGCGTCACTTCGCACGACTTTGCCGAACTCGAACTCCTCGTCTCCGTGGGCGCTCGAGGTCGAGGTATCTTCCGTAACGACTACCCGCACATTATCAATCGCGACAAACTGACCCGAACCGGCCAGGCCCTGCACCACGCGAAAACGGATTGACATGTCAGCGGTGAGGCTTGCGGAGTGATCCAACTGGAAGCTCCTGGACCCGTTGAGCGTACCCCCAACAAGTTCAACGGCTTCCAGCAACTGAAAGCCGGAGGACTCAGAGTTCGAAATCTCGATCGCGAGAATATCCAGACCCCCTTCTGCGAGGCCGCCGTAGTCGAAGGAGAGTGTGGCCGAGGTCGCCGTCGACAGATCCAGAGTCCGGTGAATGCTCTCCAGGGATCCGCCGTCCGAGTTGTCGATCCTCAGCCGGGAACCCTCGATGCGTACCGAGCCCGATGTCGCCGATCCATTATCGTAGGTTTCGATCCAGGGCCCTGACCAACTAAAGGTGCCGTCATTGTTGCTGTAGGCCGGCGTGTCGAAGAAGTCTGCGAGTTCTCCCCCCGTCGGTGCATTCGGTTTCTTGGCGACTCGGGCTTCGCGATCTCTGTAGGTG
>JBATHL010000456.1:0-1557 GCA_049666745.1 Gammaproteobacteria bacterium | reverse complement strand
TCGTGTAACTCGCATAGCCGGCTGAAAAGCTTATCAGGTCGAAATCGACAGTGGCGCAGTTTACCGGCGGCAAATTGGTATTAGCGACGTCCCAGTTCACGGCAAAGGGAGTTCCAGCAAAGATTGTCGGCACTGGCGGGTTCAGGTTCGTAATCTCGAATGGACCCACGGACTTGTCGACCGAAACCCTGACATCCTCGGTATCCTGGCCGCTACTACCATCGCGTGCCGTCAGGCGAAAATCGAGATCACGATTATTACATGGCAAAACTTCTGCCTTATCGAATCTGCCTCGCACCTGCGTTCCCAGGGCCGGCAAGTTGCGCCAGGTTTCGCCGCGAGGAACATAACTGCGGAACAGTGTATTGCTGCCAATATCGGTACCAAAACTGGTTGAATTCGTCGGGCAGCCAGCATCCATTTGATCCCATTGGTAACTCAGTGTTTGCGTCAGTAGCGGAATATTATCTGCATCGGTGGCTTCTTCGGCCTCCAGAATAAATGGCGTATTAGCGGGTATAACCCTGTTTGATATAGCCGCTATGGCCGGGTCGCTATTACTGGCCGGGGGACTTCCCACCAGAAC
Organism: Gammaproteobacteria bacterium; assembly: GCA_049666745.1. Taxonomy (GTDB): domain Bacteria; phylum Pseudomonadota; class Gammaproteobacteria. The sequence continues at coordinate 971 of JBATHL010000456.1, read as the reverse complement.
AGCCACTGTATTAGCACAGTTTCCTTCACCCCTGGTAAAGCTATCGATTTGCGCGATGCTGCCGGCATGAAAAGTCGCGTCACTGTTAGACTGTAAGTTTTCCAGCCCACAGATTCCGGCATAAGCCATGACGGTTGACCCGCTACCGGGCTCGAACGCCGTTGCGTAGTTACGGCCGGTGCCGCAACTGTTGGTAGTGCCGTTAAAACTATGATCGGCATTAAACTGATGGCCTATCTCATGCGCGACAAAATCGATGTCATAAGGATCACCGGCTGCGGGGTTCGGGAACCCGGTCACGCCATTAGCCTTGAGATCGTTGTCACAAACAACACCAAGAAACGCGAGACCTCCGCCGACAAAACGGGGAGCACTGAACATATGTCCGATATCGTAGGCAGCGTCACCGCCCGGCAAGTTACTGTCGATCCAGTCTTCCGTCTGCTTTAACAGTATTTCAGTATTTTCATTATTCAGCGGGCCGTTTACGTCAGTTTCGATGATATCGTCATTATCTGCGACCAGTTTCAGCGTGACGCCAAGATCACGTTCATAAATAGTATTAACCCGCATAATGGTCATCGTTATTGCCGACATCGTGTTGACAATTGAACTGCCAAAAAACTGGTAATACTCGAACGTTGCCGCCACAGCAAGATCATACTCCAGTAAATTGCCCGGCATGCGGCTGGCTGTTCTGGTGCCCAAATTAACTGATTCACCGACTGGATGCTGCGCGTCGTGAACCCCGCAGCTAAATTCCTCCAACGGCATTTTGCCTTTGAATCGGGACCGATAGACAGGGACCTGCGCCAGGGGCTCTTCTGGATCGAGGTATATCACGCCTGCCGAAGTGTGAATCATTCCGTAGAGACCAAGTGGAGTGATACCGATACGTCCAGAAGCATGGGGGTCATCTATTCCCCTGACCTTGTAAGTTTTTATTTCGGGGTATTTAGCCGCGAGTCCTG
>JBATHL010000455.1:0-1599 GCA_049666745.1 Gammaproteobacteria bacterium | reverse complement strand
GATATGTATCCGGGGCGGGGCCTCGATCGTGCCTCTCATTCAGCAACAAGTTTCATGTTACATGCGTCGATGCCCGAACCAAAGCAAGGCACACATGCACTTTCAGTGGGGACTTGGCGGTATTGTGATGACGTCGATCATGGGCCTGGTGTGGGGTGTTGCGTTCCTGTTACGCGGTCGCAATCCCTGGATCGTCATAATGGCGCATTCGACCGCGCATATCGCTTTGGTCTTGCAATTGTACTCCTCACCGGCGCCAGCCCAGTCACCGAACTCTGAGGGTGGGATGGGCGCTACGCGCCGTCAATGGCGGCTGCGCCGCTGCTTCACTCGAACAGGGTGGAACGGTGCATTCGGCACCTCGCGCTTCGCGCGTCTGTCGCGCAACTATGTTGCGCTCGGATCGAAAGCCCATACCCTCTCCCAAAAACGAAAGGCCCCATGAAGGGGCCTTTTTATATTTGGCGGTGGAGCGAGTCCTCGGCGGACGATGCTCTTTGGCCAAGGCAGCATTCAGCCGTAATACTAATTATCGATTTCAACTGCCCCGATATCGCCGAGAAGATCCGCAGGCCTGGGATTACCCAGTTGATCAGTGTCCAGCGGATTAACGCCGAGAGTCGTCTCAAAAAGATGTACGGTGATTCCACTAAAATAGCTATAACCGAGGCCAAAGAGCGAAATCCAAACATCGTCGTTCATCAGTGCCGGCCCCAAGTTGGTGATTTGATCCACATTGACGCCGGCAATTTCGTTCGCAAGCGCCAAATCGAGATGATGCCAAAACTCGATATAGGCATGGTTATAAGCCATTTGAGGCCATGTCTGTGCGGGACCACACCAATACGCTTGTTCTAAGGTGTCGATAGTGACGTTGTTGCAATTGGCATATTGCTGAGATCCCACGGTATCCGGATCAATATCTGACAAGTAGCCTTCAAAATAGGTTCTGAACTCACTCTCGAAACCTGGTTGACCGTAAACGTCCTGGATTTGATCCAGCATCAATGGAAGAAGGAGGGGGTTCCTGCCTTCGCCCTGTGGCCCATCCAGTTCACCAAGGACCTCGGTCACGTTGTAGTTTCCGCTGGGAAGCTGGTCCAGAGCGTTACCCATGGGCTCGTAATAGAGCACCGCAAAGGGATCAGCTTCAACGCCGGAGGAGTTGATGAATGCAGACAACATCGCATTGCCGAGTACATCACCAATGAGCACGCCATCCTCATCATCCACTTTCGGATAATGCTCGCGCGACAACGAAGCCCAACCTGGCTCACCAATCGACACCAGTATCTGGCTGAAATCGATGATCCCGATCCGGTTATATCCCATGCTGCGGAAGTCGAAGACGGATCCCGTAAAAATATCATGCAGATAAACGTCTCCGATCGTGTAGCCACCGGGATCGATACCGTCGATCTCGTGAACGGTATTCCCGACGACAATCGAGTGACCAATAACCATATCTTCCACAGCGTGGGCGTTGCCGATGGTCGCGGCGATACCGCCCGCCATATTTGGTTTGTCCACCTCAGTGGTCCGTGGTTTTCCGAACACCTGGTTTTCAGCAATGGTGCTGCTTTGAACCTGCATGTATCC
>JBATHL010000454.1:0-5769 GCA_049666745.1 Gammaproteobacteria bacterium | reverse complement strand
AAGCCAGCGTTTCGTCTTCGGACTGTTGTAGCAGATAACGCAGACCTCGATAGTAAACCTCCATTTGCCAGGGCGGAATCGATAACGGCGCGGCGACCCGGTCATTGATGCGGATACCACAGAGGTTACCGAATTCATCGACACTCAGGATTGGAAATTCGGCGATCAGGTCGACATCATCCGCGAAATGGCGGCGAAATGGTTGCGAATACTTGCATAGCGCAGAAAATCCTTCCGCGTCGTGAGCGCGCAGTCGTTGCGCAATTTCGAAGCCATCCATGAAAGTCGAAGACCCCGCCCCGGTCTGGTCGTTGGCAATACAGTGGAACAGCATGATGCCGGGGGGCGAGGCGCGATAGGGTTCGTCAGTATGCAGCTTGAGCGCCTTGATATCGTTGCCGATGCTGCGCTTTCCCGGATCGAATACCAGATCCAGTACACGTCCAAAGTTGGATTCCTGGGGAATACCGAAACGTAGCGCCAGTGCTTCAGCGATTCCTGGTTCAGCTGGCGCATTGCGAATGAAACAGAGTCCATAATCGCGTACCTTTTGTAGCATGTCGAGAAGCCGGGCCTCGCTGGCATTTATATCGACATAATCGTAAGTCGCTGGAGTACGACGAAAATTATCGTCCCACAGTGTCGGTTTAAAGGCCCTGGACTGGCGTTTCTGATTGTCGTAGTCGTGCTCGCGCAGCCACGCTGCAGGGAAACAGGAATCGTGACCGTCCTGCCAGGTGATCAAAACGTTTGCTGAGTCGATGCGCAGTGAGTCTGGTTTGCAATCGAGGTCGAGCCCGCTCAGGCGTAGATTTCGATAGCCGACCACCGGATCTCCGCACTCTGTGCAACGGCAGTTGTCGCGCAGCCAGAGCGAATGAAACTCACTACTGTTGCCGTCATCCCAGCCCAGTCGCACCAGGCTATTGTCGAAGTTCGCGCTAGTTAGCTGGGGTTCGTAGTCGTTCATGCCGGGGTTATATCAAAAGTCTCTTGTATCAGTACACCGGGATGTTCGGCGTCGGTGAAATTCTGCTCGCTGAACCTGACCTGGTTACTGGCGTCTATTGTAACCACGCTGCAGGCGCGGGTGCCATACCCGGGTGAGCGGATGAAACGGCTCGATAACATGCGTTCGATGTCGAGTGGTACCCCGGTATCTGGTAATTCGTGGTCATGAGCAATCCGGTGATCGGTGAGAATTTCCATCAACTCCCCGGCGTCTATCTCGCTACTCAACATCGCTTCGAGTTCGAGCTTTCCCGAACTCAGCTTGGGCCAGGGCTCGTCGAAGCCGCCGTTACTGATGCCGTAGATGCCGGCTTCGATGTGCCTGATTCCGTGATCCCGGTTCGAGTAGAACCATAGCCCCTGTCGATCCCCCAGGAGCAGGTTGAAGCCCGCGTAATCCTGGTCATGCGGGGTGAGTTGTTGCAGGTACGTTTCGGCTGTTTGCGTCGTCGACAGGTAGTTGCGCGTCAGTTCGCCGCGGGATATTTTGCCGGCTTTCATGCCGCCGGGTTCGCGCACGTTGGTCACCGCGGCGAAATGTCCCTGGCGGTTGATGCCGAGCCAGGTTCCATTGGCTTCGAGATCGCGTCCGGCAAAAATATCGGCGTCATTCCACCAGTGCGCATTTTGCGTCGGTCGCGCATAGTATTCGTCACGGTTAGCGATTACGATTAACGGGTAATCGGCATGTTGCTGAAAGGCGAACAGGATCAGGCACATGGCTGCCAAGTATAAAGGAATCGCATAACAATTCGCTGCTATAATCTCGCGCTTCCAGGTTTTTAACCGACAGTTTTGCAACTCATGGGCCATCTCGTTGTCTGCCCCATAACATTAATAAAGAGGAATACCATGTTTCGCTCATTTTTTATGAACAAGAGCTGGCTGCACTGGTCGCTGGCAGGGTCGATCGCGATCCTGTGGTCAATCTGGTATCAGGTTGATCTTTCGGTACAGATTAACGACTGGTACGGTGAATTTTACAATTTGATACAGAAGGCCCTGTCCGGACCGAACGAGATTACCCTCAGCGAATTCTTCAGCGTCATGACAGGTTTTCTGAAGCTGGCAACTTTCTGGATCCTGATCCAGGTCGGAACTTCCTTCTTTACCAGCCATTACGTTTTTCGCTGGCGCACTGCGATGAATGCTTTCTATACACAGCACTGGCCTCGCTTAAGAAAGGTAGAAGGCGCTGCCCAACGGGTGCAGGAAGACACGATGCGTTTTGCCAGTATCGTCGAAAGTCTGGGGGTCCACTTTTTTCGTTCCATATTAACATTGATTGCATTTCTACCGATCCTGTTTGAGCTGAGCAAAAACATTACCGAGTTACCCTGGATAGGCGCAGTCGAGCATTCGTTAATCTATATTGCGATCCTTTCGGCGATTTTAGGTACCGTGATAGTGGCGTTAGTGGGTATCAAGTTGCCCGGGCTCGAATTCAATAACCAGTTAGTGGAAGCCGCCTATCGCAAGGAACTGGTTTATGGTGAGGATCATGAGGACCGGGCGGAACCGCTCGCACTGTCGGAACTGTTCGCTCATGTCAGGAAAAACTATTATCGGCTTTACCTGCACTATGGGTATTTCAATTTCGCGCGTTTTGCCTATATCCAGTACAGCGTGTTGTTGCCGCTAATTGCGATGGGCCCGACTATTGTCGCTGGCGCGATTACCTTTGGCGTGTTTCGCCAGATCACGAATGCATTCGAACAGGTGGAGAGTTCATTCCAGTACCTGGTTAATTCCTGGTCAACGATCGTCGAGTTGATTTCGATCTACAAACGTCTGCAGGCCTTCGAAGCGAACATCAAGGGCGCACCCCTGGCCGAGGCACCGGCTTAGTCGAAGTAGGGCTCAACCAACTTTTGCATCATTTCGATGTGCGCGTTGCGGTCGTTGAGCGCGGGGATGTAGCTGAACTGCTCGCCGCCCAGTTGCAGGAATTCGTTGCGGTACTCGACCTCGATCTCGTCCAGGGTTTCGAGGCAATCGGCGGAGAATCCCGGGCACACGACATCGACCGCCTTGACGCCGCGCTCGACCAACTGGTGTAGCACGTCGGAGGTATAAGGCTGAATCCAGGCCTGTTTGCCGAAGCGCGACTGGTAACCGATCGACCAGTCTGTGGCGTCCAGTTCGAGCTTTGCCGCCAGCAGTTGCGCGGTCTTTTCACATTGCTGCTGGTAGGGGTCGCCGCGGTCGACATTCGCCTGCGGCAGGCCATGGAATGACATCAATAGATGTCGCTGTCCCTGCTGCCAGTGTTCGCGAATCGATTCGGCGAGGGCGTCGATATATGCCGGGTGGTCCGGGTAGTAACCGATGAATTCGACCGCCGGTGAGTAGTTCAGGTCTCTCAGTGTATTCTTCAAGTGCTTGTAACTGGTCGCGGTGGTAGTCACCGAGTACTGCGGATAAAGCGGCAGCACTACCAGCTTGTCGACCCCTGCATCGCGCAGCAGGCGCAGTACCGACGGGTAGGAGGGATTGCCGTAGCGCATTGCCAGCTCCACATGCGCCTGTTCGAAGAGTTTTTCCTGTAAAGCGTTTCTTTGCCTGCTGGCATAGGCCAGTAACGGGGAACCCTCCTCGCCCCAGACCCGGCTGTAAGCCTGCAGTGTCTTGCCACTGCGCAACGGCAGAATAATGCCGTACAGCAATGGTAGCCAGAGCACTCTTGGTAGCCGAACCACCAGCGGGTCAGACAGGAATTCGCGCAGAAATCGTTTGATTGAAGCGCGCTCCAGGCGATCAGGTGTGCCCAGGTTAGTCAACAGTACCGCGGTATTGGCGGGCATCGTACATGGCTCTAGTTGGAAAACGCGGCCAGTTTAATCGGCGCACAGGGTAAAGTCACTGGGAATCCGGCGCCTAAAATTTTTGCGCATCGAGATTGTAGTTAAGATCAATTAATAAATAGTATTCAATACCTAGAATTATATAAAAAACAATCACTTTAGCCTTGACAGGGCCAAGATATACACATGAACAGGGGGCGCTTTAACGCTGACCCTATTTTTATGCGGAGCTATCGATCAAATTTTGATCAGTCTCTATAAGTTATTGAAATATAAAAGAAAATAAAACCGGTGCAAAAATGAACAATCTAATAAATTATCAGCAGGAATGCGGCTTGCAGCGGCTTATATTCATTTCATGCACAGACTTATCCACAGAAAATGTGGATAAAACGATTTGTTGCCATTTCTTAACAATTTAGCTTTTACTTGCTAGAAATGACATTAACTTTCGGCGCTAAGTGGAATCTGCTTTTTGTCTGTTTATCAGGCTGAGGGAGACGCGTAATTCGAGTATGATTCAACTTTCCGTTTGAGTAATTTGCGTGTCGCCACCCCGCTTCGCCTGCTTCGCAATCGCACTCCCGTTATACCGCGTTTTCGAATACACCATCGATGATAAGGAACCCGCTGTTGTGGGAGCCCGCTACCGTTTGCCCTTCGCCAACGGAATCAAGACCGGTGTCCTGCTCAACGCGAGCGACCATAGCGAGTTTGATCCGGCGCGCATCAAGCCGGTGCAGGAACGGCTCGACGAGCATTCGATCCTCGGCGAGCATATGCTCGCACTGGCCCGCTGGATGTCGGACTATTACCTGCAGCCACTGGGGGAAGTCGTGTTTCAGTGCATCCCGGGCTACCTGCGTGGTGCCCGCGCGCACCATCCACTGCGGGTCAAACGTTGGCGCCTGGCGGAAGCCGACGCGGCTCTTATAGACGGTCTCGAACAGCGCTCACCCCGCCAGTTCGAAATCTGCCAGGCGTTGCGCAAACAGCCGGGCGGATTGAGCGCGGTCGAGTTAAAGGAGATCAATCCGCACTGGCACCCGGTGGTGAAGGCACTACAGGCAAAGCAGATATTGCGCTGGGAGTGGATCGAAAAGCCGGTTCAGAGTGCACCTGCCGCGGAGCTGCCTGTGCTCAGTGACGAGCAACACGGGGCCCTGGCTGGTATTGAATCAAGGCCGGATCGTTTCGCGGTACACCTGCTCGATGGCATCACCGGTAGCGGCAAGACTGAAATTTACCTGCGCCTGATCGCGGGGCGCCTGGCGGCGGCAATGCAGGTTATTTACCTGGTGCCGGAAATCGGTTTGACTAATCAGTTAATCGAACGCGTCAGGTTACGTTTCGGCGACTGCTTCGCGCTTTCGCACTCGGGCCTGACCGAGTTACAGCGCTACCAGGCCTGGGACCGATTCCGCCGCGGCGAAGTCGATATCATGCTGGGTACGCGCTCGAGCCTGTTCTCGCAATGCGATCGGCTGGGCCTGATTATCATCGATGAAGAGCATGATCACTCCTATCGCCAGGAGGATGGGGTTCGTTACCATGCCCGCGACGTCGCCATCAAGCGTGCACAGATGCTTGATATTCCAATTGTGCTCGGATCAGCTACGCCGTCGCTGGAAAGCATCGCCAATTGTACGCGCGAGACTTATTTTCGTTATCGGCTTGACCAGCGTCCGACCAGTTATCCACCGCCGCCGATCCAGTTAATCGATGTGCGTAACAGCCGCTTCGACTTTGGTTGCTCGGCACAGGCTTTCGCCCGTGTTGAAAAACACCTGCAGCAGGATGGCCAGGTTTTAATCTATTTGAATCGTCGCGGTTTTGCGCCGATAGTCATGTGCCACGAATGCGGTTGGCAGGCGTTGTGCCAGAACTGTGACTCGCGTATGACTTTGCATCAATCGGTGCAAACCCTGTTGTGTCATCATTGTGGTTCCAGGCA
>JBATHL010000453.1:0-1606 GCA_049666745.1 Gammaproteobacteria bacterium | reverse complement strand
CCGTACCAGCGTGCGCCGATGATGGCCGCGGTGGCATCGCCGTCAATACCAACGGCATTTAATTCGGCAAGGTCGGCGCTATCGATATTGGCATAATTGTAGGCCAGGCCAACGGCAACACCCTGGTGGGTTTCCAGCACCGAGCTGAGGCCAATCGTGGTCTCGTAGCTTTTATCCGGCACCGTTGGTATGGGCTGTCCATGCTGTATCTGCCCATTAAGATTGAGCTGTTTTAACACCGATAGGGGTTTGAAAGCATTAACCAGTCCTCGAGTCTGAAACACGCCATCTGCGCGGCCTGTTCCGGTATAACCGCCATCGGTACCTGCGTTAAAAGTTCCACTGGCACTGGCGCCGGTACCCTGGAAACGGTCGGTAAAACTGGAAACGCGGTAATAGGTTGACCAGTTTTTCCCTGCAGTCAGCATCACGTCAGGTGTTTCGACACCCAGGTATGCAAGCCTCAAAAAAAGTTCATCGCCTAATTTTGAACCTGGTGGTCTGTCACCTCGATTATAGATTAAATCAGCGGTATCAAGCAGGTTGACTCCGGCTTCGCCGCGGCCAAACAGCCAGAGTTTTGGTTTAAATTGCCAGCGTCCGGAAAGGCCAAACCTGGAGCCACCGTCACCCCAGAATGATCCCGAATCAGTTTCACGATAGCGTATGCGCGCACTGCCATACAATCTGAACTCGTCAGGCACCCTGATGACTTTTCCAAGCTTCTCGACGAGCCTGGAGTGTTCATGTGCCAACGGGTCCTCTTCAGCACTCAGCTCGCGATCACGAACTTCATCAGTTACACGGAATCCGTCCTTCTCTTTATCAGCGGGATTCTTTGCTTGCTCAGTTGCTGCAGCGGGTTCTGCAGAAACAACATGTGGAATGAGTAATATCCAAAAACAGTACAGAGGAACAAGGTAAAGCTTGTTGCTTAAGCTCATATTAATAATGACTGAATCATGTTCCAGGTAATAAAGGGAGGGTTTTTATCCACCCGGTACCCTACACCAGCATGCAAATCAGTTCAGGGCGGTGAGAGAGTAGCCAGGCCAAGTGAACCTGCAAAACCCAACACGACCAGGCCGCCAGTTAAATCTCGCTCCACCTCAAAGGATTCCGGCAACATGGTATCAACCAGCATAGTAAGCAATGCACCCGCTGCAAATGCCTGTGCATACGCCTGTCCAGCGGGTCCTATGATACCGGAGTCGGGATCAAGCATTATATATCCGGCGGCGGCGGCCGTCGCTGATACAAGAACTACGAGCGACCACATTAGCATGACGCGTTTGACTGGCCAGCCTGCAATACGAAGACCGCTTGAAGAGGCCATGCCCTCCGGCAGGTTTGAAAAGGCCACGCTAAACAGCAAGGGCAAACTCACGCCACCCTGCAGTACGGTTAATCCCAGCACAAAGGACTCCGGGATGCCATCAAGAACAGAACCCATAACAATGGCCTTTGACGAACCGTCTGCCTGTGCGCCCTTGGTGTTCTTGCGTTGCGCAGCCCCCATACGATCGAGAATGCGATCACCGACAATGAATGTGAAAGATCCGAGAAAGAAAGTGGTCGCCACCAGGAGAAGGCTGCTTGACTTAAG
>JBATHL010000452.1:0-9234 GCA_049666745.1 Gammaproteobacteria bacterium | reverse complement strand
CGTCAATACACGTAAACCCAGGAACAAACTGAGCAAGGCCTGCGCAGTTGATCGCGTCGCCTGTGTAGTGGTGATCTCGCCAGCCTGTTTGCCAGCTTTGATCTGGGTAAAGAAAAACGCTTCAACGCCGTGTAAGCAATGCTCGATAAACTCGCAAACTTCGGGGTCATGCGGCGAAAGCTCAAGCGCGGTATTAACCAGCAGGCAGCCCCAGGGGGTACTGCTATCGGCCGGCTTTGTCGCAGCCAATTCGAACACCTTCATAATCGCGTCTGCGGGAGTGTGCCGAGCGCTTATTTGCTGTAGATGTTCAACCCGGTAAATCTGGTCGTAATGCTGTAGTACCGACATGAACAGGGCGCGTTTATGCGGAAAAGCGGTGTACAGGCTGCCGCGGTTGATTCCGGTTGCCTTGACCAGGTCATTCATCGAAGTGGCTTCATAGCCCCGCGCCCAGAACGCTTTCATAGCGTTTTCCAGTACCTTCACTTGGTCGTACTTTTTTTGCCGGGGCATGTATGCTCTCGTGGTGAGCGATGTATGTTAATAGATTTTGGAACGATTGGTCAAATTCATCTGTCTGGCCAGCAGATTGTGCTGCATAAATTGTAAACTTTAAGTCTTGTGTATTAGTTTTATGGGTGGTCGGGGAAGATCCTCGCGATATCTTCGGGCGCCGCAGCGACGATTGCGCGTTCGGTGATCAACCCGGTAACGAGTCTTGCCGGGGTGACGTCGAAGGCATAATTTGCCACCGCCGTGTCTGCCGGAGCTATACGCACAGACGTAATTTCGCCATTGGCCAGCTTGCCGGATATCTCCGTTACTTCACTGGCGTCACGTTGTTCGATGGGTACTTCGTTGACCCCGTCGGCAATTGTCCAGTCGATGGTCGTGCCAGGCAGACAGACGTAAAACGGCACATCGTTGTCTTTAGCTGCGAGCGCTTTCAGGTAGGTGCCTACCTTGTTGCAGACATCACCGGCCCGGGTAGTACGGTCGCTGCCGACCAGGCACAGGTCGACCATATCATGTTGCATCAAGTGTCCGCCGAGGTTATCGACGATCAGGCTGTGCGGTACGCCATGATGACCGAGCTCCCAGGCAGTCAGGCTTGCACCCTGGTTGCGTGGCCGGGTTTCGTCGACCCAGACGTGTAGCGGAATACCGGCGTTGTGTGCCATGTAAATGGGTGCTGTCGCGGTACCCCAGTCGACGGTTGCGAGCCAGCCGGCGTTGCAGTGGGTCAGAATATTTACGGCTTTGCCGGATGGTTTGGCAGCCGCAATTTTGTTGATTATTTCGAGGCCGTGCCGGCCGATGGCCTGGTTGGTTTCGATATCCAGCTCTGCTATCTGACCGGCCTCGACAAAAGCGCGCTGTGCCCGCTCGCCTGGTTCCAGCGCGGCGAGACCAAGCCGCAGGCGATCCAGTGCCCAACGCAGGTTGACCGCGGTTGGCCGGGTCTCGAATAGATATTGGCAGGCTTTATCCATGCCCGCGATCGAAGCATCTTCACGCATGGCGAGATAAAATCCGTAGGCTGTGGTGGCGCCGATCAACGGTGCACCACGCACCACCATATCCCGAATGGCGTTACAGGCATGGTCCAGGGTTTGCAGATTGAGTATTTCGAAGCTGTGGGGCAGTCGCGTCTGATCGATTACGTCAATCGACCATCCGTCCGCGTTAACCCAGATGCTGCGATAGGGCAGGCCATCGACATGCATGGCTATTCCTCGCGACCGGACTGCTTGCCGTAGCTTTTGAACTTCTCCAGCACCTCGGCCATTTGTGCAGCACTGAGAATGACCGGGTCGCCCGCCAGGCGTGCGTGCCAGTATTGCCGTGCCAGGGTTTCCACTTCGACGCCTAACCAAAGTGCTTTATCCAGGTCGTCGTGAAAACAAATCATGCCGTGGGTGCCAAGCAGGCAGGCGCGTCGGTCGGTTAGCGCGGCAAGCATGTTATCGGATAAGGCCTGGGTGCCGAATAAAGCATAATCGGCGCAGCGGATATCGACACCGCCGGCAACCGCGATCATGTAGTGAAACGCGGGGATATCGATACGCAGGCAGGAAAGTGCGGTTGCAAAGGTGGAATGGGCGTGCAACACGGCACCCGCATCGGCATGGTTGGCATAGATATCACGGTGCATGCGCCACTCGCTCGAGGGCGCAAGAGATTCCTGTGATCTGCCATCCATGCCAACGTAAACGATATCGCCGGGTTGCAACCGTTGATACGCGATTCCCGAAGGCGTAATCAGGAAGCCATCTTCGAAACGTTGGCTGATATTACCCGCGTTACCCTGGTTGATACCATGAGTGTTCATCGCCAGGCAGATATCGATGACGGCCTGTGACAATGTCTCGCGACTTGCAGTTTCGGGGTTCATAAGAGAATCTACTCGATGGTTTCACGTTGTTGCAGGCGCCAGCTCTGGTAATCGATGCCATCGTCGTAAACGCGCTTGTTGACGTAATCGAGCACACCCCACAAGCGATAAAATTGCACTACCGAATCGACTCGCATGATTTCGTTGCCCGCAGGGCTGAACAGAATGATTGAGGGAGTATAAAACAGCTCGAGGTCTTTGCCCCACTGTTTAGCGGTGGTGAGTTTGCCGCCCGGGGTGATCACTTCGGTATCGGCAAACAGGTTTAGCTGTACGACGTCCATGTTGGCAATTTCGCGTAGAATTTCGTCCTGGCTCAGCGGTCCGGTATGTAGTAATTCGCAGGCGTGGCAGGAAGCCTGTTCAAAAATGACGGCCAGCGCTTTATCCGAGACCTGGTTTTTTCGTTCGAGGTCATATGGCGGAGAAATGAAAAAGTCGCGCTCGATCAATTCGCCGCTGGTAAAAAATAACCCTGGTTCGGCGCGTTGCAGGTAATCTCGAAATTTCTCAGTGCGGTAGTAACCCTCGGCCACGTAGTGCAGTACCGCGCGGAACTGGTAAGGCGGGTAGTAACCACGCAGGCGATAAACCGGTTTACCATTACGATCATAAAACACCAACGATGGGGTGAAGTTGGTCTTGTAACGCAACGCCAGCTCACGCTCGGTGTAGCTATTGCCATCGGTATCGATGAATTCCTCGATACCCCAGATATCAACCGGAATCACATCGAAGTGTTCGCGCAGGTAATGTTCGATGGTGCTATCGGTGAGACCGATGAAGAATTTTTCACAGTAGGCGCAGCGCGCCTGACCAAAATAGACGATGATGCCGAACTTGCCCGCTGCGCGCGCGTCGCTGATATCATCGTTCAGGTCACCGAGACCAAGCTTGAACCAGTCAGGATAAACCAGCGCTTGATCAAGCAGGGTATCGTCAAACTTTTGTGAATCCTTGTCGGTCATACCCTGTGGAATATCCAATGTTGACCTGATAACAATCTGACGTAGATCAATAACTCGATAAATTTACTTGTCGCTACGCCCATAAATATCGTCAAAACGCACGATATCGTCTTCACCGAGATAGGATCCCGACTGCACCTCGATGATATCGAGCGCTTCGTTCCCCGGGTTTTCAAGATAATGCGTGGCGCCTAACGGGATAAAAACCGACTCATTTTCGTGCAGGTCGAAAATCTCGTCATCGCGAAAAACCCGCGCCGTACCCCGGACCACGACCCAGTGTTCGGCACGGTGATGGTGCATTTGTTTGGATAACCTGGCGCCTGGTTTTACCGAAATGCGCTTGACCTTGTAGCCTTCGCCTTCATCGACCGAATCGAAACTGCCCCAGGGGCGGTAAACGATGCGATGGAAATTTTCTTCCTCGCGCTGTTCCAGCTTGAGTCGTTCGACGATTTGTTTGACTTCCTGCGCCTTGCCCTTGTCGGCAACCAGTACCGCGTCTGGGGTTTCGACGATGACCAGGTCCCTGACACCGACCGTGGCTACCAGGCGGCTTTCCGCGTGTACAAATGAATTCTCGGTTTCACTGGTCATGACATCGCCGTGGGTAGTGTTACCCGAGTCATCCTTTTTACCCTGATCCCATAACGACGACCAGCTGCCGATGTCACTCCAGCCGGCATCCATCGGCACCACGCAGGCCAGCCCGGTTTTTTCCATTACCGCGTAATCGATAGAATCGGACTCGCATTTGGCAAACGCATCAGCATCGAGTCGCAGAAAACCGATGTCTTCAACTATATTTCGTGTCGCCCGTTCGCAATGGCTGACGAGGGCAGGGCTGAATTTCTTGAGTTCATCGAGGTAGGCGCGTGCCTTGAACATGAACATACCGCTGTTCCAGTAATAATCTCCTGCTTCGAGGAATTCTACGGCGGTAGCATGATCGGGCTTTTCGATAAATTTATCGACGATGTAGCCCTGGCCCTGCGCTTTACCCCGCCTGATATAACCGTAACCGGTAGCGGCGCGGTCGGGGACGATGCCGAAAGTAACCAGTTTACCGCCTTCGGCCAGTGGCAGGGCATGCCGGACTGCAGCACAAAACGCCTTTTCATCCGCGATTTCATGGTCTGCGGTCAGCACCAGCAATATCGGGTCCTGAGCCTGCTGCAGGGCGTGAATCGCGGCTACCGCTATCGCGGGTGCAGTATTTCGGCCGAAAGGCTCGAGGATGATCGATAAGTCTTCGACGCCTGACTGGCGCGCCTGTTCAGCAACGATAAAGCGGTGTTCATCGTTGCATACAACGGTCGGTGCGGCATGCTCCAGCCCATCGAGACGGGACAGCGTTTTTTGCAGCATGGTCTCGTCGTGCAGCAGGCTGAGGAACTGCTTGGGGTACATTTTGCGTGACAATGGCCACAGCCGGGTGCCGGAACCACCTGATAGAATAATCGGGATCAATTTATTGCCTCGGTTTTTACTGTGAAACAGTTACAGTTGAAATAGCCCTGGGTCGGGTCCATTATAAGTTGCTCTGCCAGTTAAAAACAGGCTCTATGTCACCCGATTCGTCAAGATCCGAACAAGTCATTGAAGACTATAAAAAACACAAGCTAGCCGGCAGCGCACTGCGTCGCATCCATGATTTGATTCGTGGATTTGAAGACGGTCGTGAGCTTGATTTGCGCCTGGCGCAATTCGGATTGGCAATTATCCTGGGGCTACTCGGCGTTTCAGCCTATCTGCTGCTCAGCATCGACAGGCTGCCCCTGTTCTAAACCTTACCGGTACTAGCCTGCTCAAACTTTAGCAGCAGGTAATCCAGTAACTTATCCATGCTGGCTCTGAGTCCATCCTCGTCGCCTTGTTTGAGGTATTCGAGCATTTGCTGGTGCAGGGAGATAATATCGCTGCGTTCGCGCACCACGGTTACCACCATGTTGGTCACCGGAATCAGGGCCTCGATCACCGTATACATGACAAAACGCAGCATGCCGTTGTCGGTAGCATCGACCAGTGCCCGGTGAAAGGCAACGTCGGCGCGGCAAAAGTCTTCATCACTGATTGCGGGGTCTCGCTGACGATCTAACGCAATTTCGATGTTATGCAAATGCTCCTGATTCAGGTTGCTGGTAGTGAGTTGCATGCAACTACCCTGTAAGGCTCGCCTGGCCTCGATGATTTCCTCGATGCCGAGCGCTCCCAAACCTACCAAAAGTGTCGCCGCGCCGCTCAGGGATTCGGCAAGTTCCGCGTAACTCGGCTGCACCACGAAATTACCACCGGTCGGACCACGCCGGGCGCGCACCAGGTTTTGTGCGGCAAGCCTTTTCAGGGCTTCGCGGACGCTGGGTCGCGAGACGCCGAAACGTTGAGCAAGCTCATCCTCGGTCGGCAGACGCTGGCCGATTTTGAACTGGCCGGCAACGATCGCGGCGCGTAATTGCTCGGCAATTTGTTTAGAAATGCTTGTCTTGACTATGGCATTTTCCTGCACGATTTGATCCCTAGTTTGATGATGCATTTGCAGAAAAATTACTTTAACATGATTTTGTATTACAAATAAAACTTCATGGGGTTAGATAGATGTCAGAACAGTTTCAGGCCTACCAGATTGGCAAAAACGATGACGGGCAGCGTTGCACACTGACGCAACTCGACGATAACGATTTAATGGAGGGAGATGTTACGGTCCGTGTCGAATACACCACCCTTAATTACAAGGACGGCCTGGCGATGACCGGTAGGTCGCCCGTGGTGCGCAAGTTTCCACTCACTCCCGGAGTCGATTTCAGTGGTACCGTGATTGCTTCCGAGCATGCTGATTTTAACCAGGGCGACCAGGTCATATTGAATGGTTTCGGTGTTGGCGAAGCGCATTCCGGAGGTTATGCACAAAAGGCACGCGTTAGCGGCGACTGGTTGGTACCGGTTCCCGAGGGGCTGGATATGCGCCATGCCATGGCAATTGGAACCGCAGGATATACCGCCATGTTGAGTGTGATGGCGCTGGAAGACCATGGCCTCAACCCCGATCATGGCGATATTCTGGTTACCGGAGCCTCGGGTGGAGTCGGCAGCGTTGCGGTAGCGGTCCTGAGCAAGCTGGGGTATCGCGTGATTGCAACTACCGGGCGGATGAACGAGAAAGATTTTTTGCTGGGTCTCGGCGCCGCGGACGTGCTTGATCGAGCCGGTTTTGCCGAAAAAGCTCGACCGCTCGGTAAGGAGCTGTGGAGTGGCGCGATCGACGTTGCCGGTGGCAATACGCTTGCTAACGTACTCAGTCAGTTAAAATATGGTGGTGCGGCGGCCATTTGTGGCCTGGCTGAATCGATGAGTCTGCCCACTACGGTTGCCCCATTTATACTTCGTGGCATCTCGATGTATGGCATCGAATCGGTGATGGCATCTATCGCAAAACGTAAAATTGCCTGGACACGACTGGCTAGCGATCTTGATTTGACGCTGCTTGATGATCTGTCGTTTGATCTTGACTTCGAAGATTTGCCGCAAGCTGCAGAAGATATACTGGATGGAAAAATCAGGGGCAGGGCGGTCGTCAAACTACCGTGAGTAAAATGGAACGCATCCGTTTTCCGTTGATGCGTCTAATTTTGAAAACTGCTTGCGGGGGCATAAATGCGCCTCCATTTGCTCATGCAGCGTAGGTACGGTTACGGCGTAACACTGGTCGTTCTCGGTGGCTTTTTCCTCAGCACCTCGGGTATCCTGCTGCGCAATATCGAGACTGCCAGCGGCTGGCAAATTCTGTTTTACCGTGGTTTAGCGTTTTCTCTGACCCTGTTTTTGTTGCTACTTGTTCGCTATCGCAGCGGTATCGGCCCCGCATTCAGGGCAATCGGTAAACCCGGTCTGTGGGCAGCGCTGGTGCTTGGGCTCGGTTCAATCTGTTATATCTTTGCGATCCTGCTAACCACGGTGGCGAATGCGGTGTTTATCATTGGCGCAGCGCCGTTGGCGACTGCGTTTGTGGGCTGGCTGGTGTTAGGCGAGAGAACCTCTCGTTTCGGTGTCATGGCGATGCTGGTATCGCTGACCGGGATCGGTCTGATGTTCGCCGATGGTTTGCTTGAAGGGCGCTGGGCGGGAAATGTTGCGGCGCTCGGTGTAGTCGCATCGTTTGTTGTCTTCCTGCTTATTATTCGCCGAAATCGCCGCACCGATATGCTGCCCGCAACTTGTCTCAGTGGTCTGGTCATGGCTGGGGTTGCGGTTTTTTTCGCTGAGTCTTTACTTATTTCAAATCACGACCTCGCTATCGCGATTATCATGGGCTGCCTGCAATTTGGTATTGGTTTCTGGTGTTTCACCGTGGCATCGCGCTACATTATGGCTTCTGAAGTTGCATTGTTCTCACTGACGGAATCGATTCTCGGGCCTGTCTGGGTCTGGATCGGAGTCGGCGAAGAGCCGAGTTGGCTCACATTGATGGGTAGCGCGGTGGTGCTGGTAAGTGTTGTCGCCTATTGTATTAATGGCATCCGTTCCGAAAGACGGTTACTGTGACTTCAGTCAAATTCGACCTGATCCCCGATATTGATATCCCCGGGTTTGAGCACGTCGCAGCTGATACCACCGCGCCATTCCGGGGTCAGGGCCGCAGTCAGCCCAGGTTGCTGTTCATCCATACGTGAGCAGGGATCGGTTTCCCCGGTAACTACCAGTTCGACTTCTCCGACACGCAAGATTTTACCGATCCAGGTGGCGTCAAACTCGATGTCATCGACGAGCAGATTGGCGCGCCGGACGGTCCAGGGTAGATCCGCCTCGAGTTCCCGGCAGGCTTTTTGCCAGGCAGATTCACTCATGATGGTCACCTGACGCCCGCGCTGGGTACCTCTGAAATCGCCCAGTATTCCGTTTGCCACGGTAATCTGTGCGCTGTCGACAGCTAGCATTTCCTCCCGTGGGCGATTTTTTATTGCGATTGCTTTTATCGAACTCATATCTGTGTCCATGCCGGATTACCGGTCGAATTTGACTGTCACTGGTTATGCAGATAGTAACAGGGGGTGTAGGCCTTGCCCGGTACTTTCATGCGCTGCTGATCGACAAATGAATGCAGTAATTCGTCCAGTGATTGCATAATTGTTTGTTCACCGGTGATTTGAAACGGACCATTCTGTTCAATTCTCTGGATACCATCGGCTTTTACGTTGCCGGCAACAATTGCCGAAAAAGCACGCCGCAAATCAGCTGCCAGCAAATGTAGCGGTTGATCACGGGTGAGATTGAGTGCAGCGACAGTCTCATGGTTTGGGTCAAATGGCCGTTGAAACTGATGATCGATGTTCAGAATCCAGTTGAAGTAGTAGGCATCGGAATGCTCGCGTCTGAAATTGCGTACCGATTCCATCCCGGCCGTCATTTCACGGGCTACCTTGGTTGGGTCATCGATGATGATGGTGTAGTGTTCCTGGGCATCTCGACCAAGCGTTAGTTTGATGAACTCGTCGATTCGCCTGAAATAATCACTCGAACCAGCCGGACCCGTCAGAATCAAAGGAAAAGGGATGTTCCGATTTTCTGGATTCAGCAGTATACCGAGGATAAACAGAATTTCTTCGGCAGTGCCGACACCACCAGGAAACACAATGATGCCATGGCCGGCACGCACGAAAGCTTCGAGGCGTTTCTCAATGTCAGGCAGAATCACCAGTTCGTTGACAATCGGGTTGGGTGATTCAGCGGCGATTATGCCGGGCTCGGTCAGGCCGACGTAGCGGCCACGGTCGATACGTTGCTTGTTGTGTCCAATTGCAGCCCCCTTCATCGGCGCTTTCATGGCACCGGGACCGCAACCGGTGCAGATGTTCAGATCGCGCAGACCTAGCT
>JBATHL010000451.1:0-15391 GCA_049666745.1 Gammaproteobacteria bacterium | reverse complement strand
ATCCCAGGGTCCAGGCCGCCGGTAGGCTCTTTGTTGAAGTTACACAAGAGAGAGGTGGAAAGTGAAATGATGGGTGGCCCAGTCTGACCAGCTCGGGTAAAATTCCCGATCATTTTTCCCAGCCGGGTGCAGGTTTTAGCTCTTGAAGCAAATCATTAACGATCTGATCGCGCAGGCTCTGCTCGAGCTTGCGCAGGCGTCGCAGATTCCAGCAGAACTCAGTGTCAATATCCAGGTAACTCCGGCTCGCGATGCCAGTCAGGGTGACTATGCCTCGAATATCGCGTTGATGCTGGCCAAACCGGCCGGTATGGCGCCGCGCGCACTGGCGGAACTGATTGTCGGCAAGTTCCCCAACGTCGATGCGATCGAAAAAATCGAGGTGGCCGGCCCGGGATTCATCAACTTCTTTGTCGCCAGCAGCACCAGCCATTCGGTGATTCACAGGATACTCGAGCAGGGTGAAGACTTCGGGCGCAGTGAGCTGGGACTAGGCAGCAAAATTCAGGTCGAGTTTGTTTCCGCCAATCCAACCGGACCGTTGCATGTCGGGCATGGCCGAGGTGCCGCCTTTGGCGCGACGCTCGCCAACCTGTTGAGCTACGTCGGTTACGAGGTACAAAAAGAATACTACGTCAACGATGCCGGGCGGCAGATGCACATTCTCGCTACTTCGGTCTGGCTGCGCTATCTCGAGCTTTGCGGCGAAACCATCGTCTTCCCCAGCAATGCTTACCAGGGTGACTATGTGTGGGACATCGCGGCCACCCTGCACCGCGAAAATGCAGATCGCTTTCACCGGCCTGTCGCGCAAGTGATGGCCGATGTGAGCGCCGATGCGCCCGCGGGTGACAAGGAAAAGCACATCGATGAATTGATCGCGAACGCGCACGGACTGCTGGGCGAGGATGAATATCGTATCGTTTTCGATCTCGCCCTGGTGACGTTAACCGATGTGATTCGAGTCGATCTGCAAAACTTCGGGGTCGAGTTTGATCGCTGGTTTTCCGAGCGCTCGTTGAGCGACGAGGGTTTGATCGAGCGGGCTATAACGCGCTTGCAAGACAATGGCCATGTCTATGAGCAGGACGGCGCGCTGTGGTTTCGCTCCACTGATTTTGGCGACGAAAAAGATCGCGTGGTACGACGCGATAATGGGCAGACCACGTATTTTGCCTCCGATATTGCTTACCATATGAATAAATTCGACCGTGGATTCGACAAGGTTATCAACATCTGGGGCGCCGATCATCACGGCTATATTCCCCGCGTCAAAGCCTCGCTAAGCGCGTTGGGCTATATTGCAGACAATCTCGAAGTTCAATTAGTACAGTTTGCCAACCTGTTCGAAAATGGCGTCAAGATAGCGATGTCGACTCGCTCCGGGGAATTCGTCACGCTGCGACAACTGCGTGAAGACGTTGGACTGGATGCGGCGCGTTTTTTCTACGTCATGCGCAAGGCCGAGCAGCATATGGATTTCGACCTCGACCTGGCGCGTGAGCAATCCAACGACAATCCGGTTTATTACCTGCAGTACGCACATGCCCGTATTTGCAGCGTCAGGCGTCAGTGTATCGACAAGGGAATCGATGTTTCAGCCGGGGATGCCAACCTGGCGCGTCTCGATAATACGCACGAGCAGGCCCTGGTGAAACAGCTTGGCCTGTTTTCGGAGCGAGTGGAAGCGGCCGCCAGTCGTCGCGAACCTCACCTGGTAGTCAATTACATGCGTGAGCTCGCGAACCAGTTCCACTCCTGGTATAACGCGCACCACTTTATAGTGGATGACACCGAACTGCGCGATGCACGCCTCGCCCTGGCCTCGGCGATCGGCCAGGTGCTGCGCAATGGGCTCAAGCTGATGGGTGTATCCGCACCCGAGAAAATGTAGCGCGGCTTATGGCACAGAAAAAAAAATCAACCTCGCCGTGGGTCTGGCTATTTCTGATACTGATACTGGGCTCCTTCGTGGCCTTCGTGCTGTTTCTCGATCAAAAGATAATTGAAAGTGGGACTGGAAACAGTCAGCAACAGGAATCGAGCGCTGGCGAGAATAAGCCGACCATTGATTTCTACTCGGTGCTGCCGCAACGTAAAGTCGAAATTCCGATGGATGAGGAAGATCGCGAGGCCATCGAAAACCCAAGCATTAATAAACAGGTAGTCGATAAATCCATTTTACAGGTCGGCTCGTTCCACAGTAGCGGTGAAGCCGACAGTCTGAAAGCTCAGCTGGCATTCCTGGGGCTGCAAGCCACCGTCAAATCCGCCGTTGTTGGCGATAAAACATGGCACCGCGTGCAGCTGGGACCATTCTCGAGTCAGACAAAGTTATCGCGTGCCAAGAACCTGTTAATCGAGAACGACATCAGGTTCATGCAGCGCAGCGCTCCCTGATCCGGGCCTGCATCAGGCGTAGAGATCGAACAGAAACCAGTCGGGCACCAGGTTGCGTGAATCACTGAGCAGTTTTTCGTGGCTGCGGTAATCGGCACAGTGATGTTCCACCAGCGTCCAGAAAGCTTTTGAATGGTTGAGATGACGGGTATGGCAAAGCTCGTGAATCATCAGGTAGCGCACGGTTGTCGCCGGCATAAACAATAACTGATCATTGAGGCTGATGTTGCCGCGAATCGAGCAACTGCCCCAACGTGTCTTCTGGCTGCGGATGCTCAACCGATTGAACCCGAGCCCGGTCTGGGTCGATATCTCCTTGAGCAGTGCGGGGAATGATTCCCTGGCCCGGCGTCGCACCCAGTTGCGTAATTCGCTGATGCGTTCACGCTGGCCGTCAGCGGCGACCACTATTTTTTCGGCAGACTGTTCCGCGAACAAATCGAAGTTCATCTGCAACGGGTCTGCCGTGTAAATCACCTGGGTCGAACTGTTGTCGAAGGCCAACGTAATATGCGATGGCAGCTGCACGGACTGCCGCAGCTGGGCCTGTCTGTTGAGTTGGCGTCGAGCCCAGACGGCATGCTTCGCCACCAGGTCGGGAACCTGGTGGCGGGGGAAGCGTGGCGGAATAACGACTTCGAGTCCACCGAAGGGTTTGATTTGCAGGCGGGCATAGCGAACCCGGCGCGATACCCTCAGTTCCCATTGCAGTTCTGCACTAAAGTCGTCTGCTTCAATTGCCACATAGATACCCTGCAGCCCTGCCATGAATTCCTCTAGCATGTGAAGGCTGGTTTAATATTATTCGGGCCTGTATAACACACAAAGGCAGTTAGGAATAAGATAACTTCGAATCCATACCCGGACATTTTATAGTTGAAGCATTTACCTGGCTTTGTGCGTTTATTAATCCTGTCAATATGGTGGCATTTGCCCGAAAATGCCTGCCATGGAAGTATCTGTCATCGAAAATTTTGTCCTGCAACGCGAAGCCATGGTTCGCCTGGGAATTTTCGCTTTTGTATTTATCATTATGCTGGCCTGGGAGCTATTGGCGCCTAGACGCAAATTAAGTGTTTCCAAATCACTGCGCTGGCTTAACAATCTCGGGCTTTTTGCGCTTAACAGCTTGTTATTAAGGCTGTTGTTTCCGGCCGCCGCGGTGGGCATCGCGCTTGCGGTTGCAGATAAGGGCTGGGGACTCTTCAATCTACTGGCTTTACCTTTCTGGTTAGAGGTCGTTGCAGCGGTGCTGCTACTCGATCTGGCGATCTATCTGCAACATTTGCTCATGCACCGGGTGCCTTTGCTGTGGCGGCTGCACCGTGTCCACCACGCCGATCTGGATATCGACCTGACGACCGGATCCCGCTTCCATACGATCGAGATCATTGTTTCAATGCTGATCAAGGGGGTGGTGATTTTATTTCTGGGTCCGGCGTTGATCGCGGTGCTTGTCTTTGAAGTACTACTAAATGGCATGGCAATCTTTAATCATGCCAATATCAGTTTACCGCCGGCTGTGGAGCGGGTAGTGCGTTATCTGTTCGTCACCCCGGATATGCACCGGGTGCATCATTCGGTTATAAAACGTGAGACCAATAGCAACTACGGATTTAACCTCTCGATCTGGGATCGAATGTTCAGGACTTACATCGATCAGCCTGAAAAGGGTCACGACAAAATGACTATAGGGATTGCCGAATTTCGTGATGCCAAACAGGTAGATCAGCTGCCGGGCATGCTGGCTTTGCCGTTTGTTGGTAAACCATGAACAAGCCGCTGCCGCTCGTTAGCCGCAAGATGCTGTTAGTGCCCCAGGGTGAGTTCGAGCTGGCCTGTAATCCACCCGATGATAACCTGCAAGCCTGGGATTCGGCCGATGAGTTCCTGCTCAGTCACATCGATGAACTGCAGGTTTTATCCGCACATAGCAAGCTATTGATTTTAAACGATGCCTGCGGTGCGCTGGCAGTGGCGCTGGCTACCTGTCCGGCCTATTCCTGGAATGATTCATTCCTGGCACAACAGGCCTTGCGCAACAACCTGGTCGCAAACGGCTACCCGGCAGAGCAGGTCAAAACTAATTCCGGTATTGATTTCCCCGCAGTGGCGGTAGATTGCGTTTTACTCAAAATTCCTAAAACGCTGGCCCTGCTCGAATACCAGCTTTACGCTTTACGACCAGTCTTGCATCATGACACGCATATTGTTGCGGCCGGGATGTCACGCCATATTCATAATTCGACGCTGGAGTTGTTTGAAAGCATTCTCGGACCAACCACCACAACCCGGGCACGTAAAAAAAGCCGACTTATTCTGGTGGAACGAGATCATTCTATTAATGAGGGCCAGAGTCGATTTCCTGATAGCTATGAACTGGAGGTCGATCGTGCTTATCGAATTGTCAACCATGCCAGCCTGTTTAGCCGGGATCGACTCGACCGGGGTAGCCAGTTACTCATCGAACATATGCCTGTCGGTGAACAGTATCGACGTATCGTTGACCTGGGTTGTGGCAATGGGGTGCTCGGTATTATCGCAGCTTCGCTAAACCCTGCAGCAAGCCTGCTGTTTTGTGACGAATCACATATGGCGATCGCGAGCGCCAGTGAAAACTTTCATCATGCCTTTGCACAGACGCGTAACGTCGAATTCAAGGTCGACGACTGTTTGCACACGGTGGCATCCGCTAGCCGGGACCTGGTGCTGATAAACCCACCCTTCCACCAGCAGCACAGTATCGGTGATGCAATCGCCTGGAAGATGTTCAAGGACGCGCGGCGAGTGCTGGTAACTGGCGGTGAATTGCGCCTGGTGGGTAATCGTCATCTTGGCTATCACGCCAAACTGATGAAACTGTTCGGCAACTGTGAAACCATCGCTGCCGACAGCAAGTTCGTAATCCTGAGTTCAATCAAACGCGTGTGACAAAAGATTAAAAAAGAGGCATCAGCCTCTTTTCCGTGCCGTATAGACTTAATTTTGAATAGCATCCCCGGTTTCCCCTAACAATGGGTGGCTACCTCGGGGGTAGCCTTAACACGCCAGTGAATCTTTGATCAGGTGTTTATCCCGGACAGTAGTGCGCGAAAGCGGGGATCTCGCAATGCAGGCTAATTTTCGACGATGTTGCTGTCGGGTACCGGGAAAGTTCGCTCACCCTCGTAAACAATCTGCCAGTCGACTCCAACCTTGCGCCAGTAGAGTTCCTTGGGTGACTCAAGGTTCAAATTATTGCTGCGATAGTTTTGTTCAAACTGCATCAGCATCAGGTTTTCTTCGCCGGGATAATTGAAGATATTCAGCTTGCTGTATTCGACTTCGATCCAGGTTTTTTTGCGATTTACCCAGCGCTTGTGCCCGTCCCAGCTCTTGAAGTCACGTCCATAAGCATCCAGCTCGGAACGCGAGTAGTGCCGACGATACTTTTCGTGATCGAGACTTTCCCAGTCGATAAGCCAGCTTGATAGCAACTGCATTACCTGCTGACGTTTTGCCAGCCATTGCTCGCGGCTGATCCAGTTGACCTGTTCCGCAACGATCACCGGTGTATGCAGGTTGGGCTGGATGTAGTTGTCAATCTGTAGAAAATCGGGATTGCTGACAACGATGCAGCCATTACTCGCCCAGGGTGAACGATTATAGGTATAAGACGGGGTGCCATGAATCCAGATTCCGGCACCGGTGCGTTGCTGGCGCAGATCCCAGGAGTTCGGATAGTTGATCGGGAACGCACCTTCACCGTACAAATCGGGCAATTCCATGCCATCGATGTAGCGGGTCACATGGTAAACCCCTATCGGCGTCTTTTGATCGCCCCGTTTTTGCTTGCCGTAGCCCTTCAGGCCGATGGTGATGAAATAATCCGTTTCGAGCAGCAGGTTGCCCCCGTCATTGCGATAAACGTAAACACGCGAGCTTTGCTGATCGACCAGGATCACATAGGGCTGATTCTCGGCGAGGAACAAAATGTTTTCCGGGTACAGGTCCTGGTGTGCCTGACTGTTATCGTTTTGCCAGCGTTGCTGAATTTCGTATCTGAAATCCTGCATTGCGCGATCGACCTCGATACCGGAACCGATTTCCGTGAGCGGCTCGGCCTTGGCCAGTAACAGGTCTGCATAAAGCATATGCCCGAGGCGGCTATGTGGATATTGTTTGATCAGATCACGGGTGCTGTTCAAGGCCTGTTCATGATTGAGGCTTTGAATTTCCCTGATCGTGTCGAGCAGAGTTTGTTCGTAACTATCGACCGCAGGATCAGCCGCATAGAGGCTGCCGTGCAAACCGAGCATTAGCAAAAGGATCAAAATTCGATTCATAGAACAGATAATACCCGCTCCTCAGTAATTTTCCATTCTGAGCCGGTAAGGTTAAAACCCAGCCGTTTCTTCACGCGATCGCTGTAACGGGGCGAATCGAAGGCTTGTTCAAAGTCTATAATTGCCCGGTTTTCGCTGCGCCACTTGATTTGAATTTCACTGACTTCGACACTGATCGTGCCCGGGCGCGTGATTCGCTTACGCCGCTGTTCAAGCCATTGCTGGTGAGATTCGAACTTTGCCCGGTACTGAGGCGTATAAAAACCGGTATAGGCGGCGAAGTCCTTGTCGCTCCAGGCCTGTGCCCATAATTTGACTCTTTCAATCAACAGGGTCTTCTGGTTGGCGAAATTAACCAGGGTTGGTGCTGCCGCGCTTTCAGTCTCAGGCAATTGCGCCGGCGCCGTTTCCAGGGCGGTGATCGCGGTCAGCTCTATTTTATGGGTATATTTGGATGGTTCGCTTGATTCGCTGACCGCTCGCCGATAGGCTTCACTGGCGATGCCCTTGTACACCTGGCTCAGGTTGTCATAGGCAGTTGCATAGCTGGAATGGGTGTTGAGCGCCTCGACCAAAAGCTGGCTGGCTCGATCATAATCGCCCTGTGCCAGGTAAATCATGGCCAGATTATTACGCGGTTCGGGTAGTTGCGGATTGTCCTTGATTAAACCCTGGTACAGGCGGATGGCCTGGTCTGTTTGCGCGCTCATCTGGTAAGCGTAGGCGGTTAAGAATCTGGCCTGGCTGTGCCGGGGATTCTGGTCTAGTAATTGCTCACCGGTGCTGGCCGCGTCAACAAACCGTTTTTGGGTAATCAATTGCTGCAATTGCGGCACTGAAGCGGCAGCCAGGGCTGTGCCGGTCACCAGCGAACAAAGAATAATTACGACAAAACGTTGCATCATTAATATATAGTAGAAATTTTGCGCGAGATTATAGCAAACCCCGTTGTAAAATCTTCATTCCTTAAATTGCGCTGAATTTTTTTGTAAATGCGTCTGTTCCTGGTCGATTCCAGCATATTTGTTTTCCGGGCATGGTTCGGCCCGGAGCGAGACCGTGTAAACCTGCAGCAGCAGCCCAACCAGGCATTCGTCGGTTTCAGCGATTTCGTGTACCGGTTGCTGACCGAACAGGCGCCGCAACGGCTTGTATTCGCGTTTGACGAAAGCCTGGCGAAATCGTCACGCAAGGAGATTTATCCCGCGTACAAGGCAAATCGCAGTCCGGCGCCGCCGGAACTGAAGCGCCAGTTTGCCTGGTGTCGGCAATGGCTTGAAGCGCTTGGCATCAGCTGCGTTAGCAGCAAGCAGTGGGAAGCGGATGACCTGATCGGTTCGCTGGCAAACTATCATGGTTCGGAGCAACTTCCGGTTGCGATTCTGACCGCGGACAAAGATCTTGCGCAGTTGATTACTGAAGCGGATATCTGGTGGTCTTATCTCGACAATAAAAAACTCGACTATCGTGCGATTTGCAGGAAGTTTGGTGTCCGCCCGGAGCAGATTGCCGATCAACTGGCTCTAACCGGGGACAAGGTAGACAATATTCCGGGGATACCGGAAGTGGGGCTGAAGACAGCCGCGCGCTTACTCAAGAAATACGATTCAGTTGATAACCTGCGGCGACATTTGCACCAGGTCGGGGAAATGAAATTTCGCTATGCTGCGCGCGTGCAGCGCTCGTTAATCGAACATGAGTCGCAATTGGAGATCAGCCTGCAATTAACCCGGATTAACCGTGAGATCAGCGAAATGCGGCAGGTCGATATATCGCGCCACGAGGCCAATGCAAAACAGCTTGAGTGCATGATGCGTGAGCAGGCGCTCGGTCCTGAGCGTAGCGCGCGTTGGCTGGCTTATCTGCAAACGCCATTGGCTGGAGCGGGATAATATGGCGCGCGTGTTGTTGTTCAACAAACCCTTTCAGGTACTGAGTCAGTTTTCACCGGTGGAGGGTAAACAGACGCTTGCCGATTACATTGATGTTGCCGGGGTCTACGCCGCCGGCCGGCTGGATTTCGATAGCGAGGGTTTAATGCTGCTGACTGACGATGGCAAGCTGCAGGCACGCATTTCGAACCCGCGCTACCGACAATCGAAAATCTACCTGGCCCAGGTCGAGGGCATCCCCGAACCCCGGGCTGTGCAGGCCTTATCGGCAGGGGTTGAGCTGAAGGATGGTCCGACCCGGCCGGCAAAAGTAGAGCAAATCGATGAGCCCGACTGGTTGTGGCCGCGCGATCCACCGATTCGCGAGCGTAAGAATATCCCCACGCAGTGGCTGCGGCTGGAAATTAGTGAAGGGCGCAATCGACAGGTACGGCGCATGACCGCTGCTGTCGGGCACCCGACCTTGCGCCTGGTCAGGATTGGCATCGGTGACTGGACCTTAAACGGGTTGTCGCCGGGCGAGTATCGACTACTGTGATCGACTGGCAATCGATCGCTGCCTCACTGGCTGAGCAGTTGCAATTGCCGCTGGGTGAAGTCCGTGCGACACCGGTATACGGGGGTGATATTAACCAGGCCTGGCGGCTCGAACTCGGTAGCTCCCGATTTTTTGTTAAACTGAATCGGGCCGATCTACTGCCGATGTTCGACGCTGAAAGAGCCGGGCTGGATGCGATCCGGCATAGCGCTGCGCTGCGTGTGCCCGAGGTGTTCATGACTGGTCAGATGAGTGGTCACGCATTCATTGCAATGGAGTTCATCGAACTGGGAGGACAACCCGACGCTACTCGTTTCGCGGTAGCGCTTGCCGCGATGCATCACTGTTTCAATGAGCAGTTCGGCTTCGCTGGTGACAATACCATCGGCAGCACTGCGCAATTGAATACCTTCAATCACGACTGGGTCGATTTCTGGCGGCGTCATCGACTGGGGTTTCAACTTGAGCTGGCAGCGCAAAACGGCCTCGATGCCAGTCTGATTGATGGCGGCCATCGCCTGGCAGATCAGCTGGATAAATTTTTTGCGACCTACCAGCCGCGCCCATCGTTGTTACATGGCGACCTGTGGGGTGGCAACCAGGCCGCCGATACACAGGGCAACCCGGTAGTATATGATCCGGCCTGTTATTACGGCGATCATGAAGCCGATCTCGCCATGATGGAATTGTTCGGCCACCCGGGTGAACGTTTCTTTGCCAGCTACGCTGAACATTTCCCGCTGGATACCGGTTATACCCAGCGCCGTGAGTTATACAATCTCTACCATATCCTCAATCATGCCAACCTGTTTGGTGGTGGCTATGGCGCGCAGGCGCGGCGGATGATCGAAATGTTGCTGGTGCAGTAGACCCGATTTAAAGCGTAGTAATGTGATAGTGCTGCGATCTGTAAAAAAATGTTACCATGCGCGCATAACTATAAAATATCGTTATAGCGATAACCTCGGGAGGGGTAAACCGAATGAGCGAAACAGCGGGCGATCAGCCGGCACTTGAGGTCGTAGACCTTCATAAAAGCTTTGCTGACGTCGAAGTAATCCGTGGCGTGTCCCTGCAGGCGCATAAAGGCGATGTCATCTCGATACTGGGCGCTTCCGGGTCCGGCAAGAGTACCTTCCTGCGCTGTATTAACCTGCTCGAAATCCCCACTGCCGGCGAAGTGTTTATCAGCGGTGAAAAGATTCGCATGCGCAATGGCAAATCCGGTAACTATGAGCCTGAAGATATCCACCAGGTCGAGCGCCTGCGCGCGCGCCTGGGAATGGTATTTCAGAGTTTCAACCTGTGGTCACACATGACCGTTATCGAAAATGTTGTCGAAGCGCCAATCCATGTGCTCAAAATCCCGAAAGCCGAAGCGATTGAACAGGGCGAAGCCCTGCTCAAAAAAGTGGGCATTTATGATCGCAAGGATTATTATCCGGCGCAGCTCTCTGGTGGTCAGCAGCAGCGAGTCGCGATTGCCCGCGGACTGGCCATGCGTCCCGAGGTGATGCTGTTCGACGAACCCACCTCCGCGCTCGATCCCGAACTGGTGGGCGAGGTGCTGAAGGTTATGCGCGATCTCGCCGAGGAAGGGCGGACCATGCTGGTAGTGACCCATGAAATGAGCTTTGCGCGCGATGTCTCGTCAAACGTCGTATTTCTGCACGAGGGCCAGATCGAGGAACAGGGTCAGCCGCAGCAGATGTTCAGTAACCCGAATTCTGATCGTTTTCGACAGTTTCTGTCGAGGACCATGCAGTAACCGCCCACAGGGCACAATAAAAATTTTTAACATGCAACACAATCGAAGAGAGGAAAGAAAATGAAACTCAATAAAATATTCACCACCCTGAGCCTGATGGTGCTGGTTCTCGGAATGGGAGCTGTACAGGCTGCCGATCTGCGTATCGGTGTCGAAGGCGCTTATCCGCCGTTTTCCTGGAAAGAGTCCGACGGCACGCTGAAGGGTTTCGATATCGAAGTCGCCGAAGCCCTGTGCGCGCAAATGAAACGCAAATGCACCCTGGTCGAGCAGGACTGGGACGGCATGATCCCGGCCCTGATGGCGAAAAAATATGATGCCATCGTCGCTTCGATGTCGATCACCGAAGAGCGCAAGAAGCGGGTCAACTTCACCGGGAAATACTACAACACCCCGGCCAAGTTCGTCGCCAAAGACGGTTCTGGACTTGAAGTCAGCAAGGCCGGCCTGAAAGGCAAGCGTATCGGCCTGCAGCGCGGCACCACGCACCAGTGTTTCATGGAAAAAATGTACCCGGATGCCGAACTGGTACTTTATGCATCACAGGAAGAAGTCTTTCAGGATCTCGCGATCGGACGTATCGATGCACAGTTCTCGGATTCGATTGCTGCCGATGACGGTTTTCTGAAAACCGATGCCGGCAAAGGCTTTAGCTTCGTTGGTGGCGATATGCATGATATGGAATGTCATGGCGAAGGTGCCGGCATCGCTGTACGCAAGGGTGACGACAAGCTGCGCATGGAATTCAACGCTGCAATCAAGGCTATCCGCGACAATGGCGTATACCAGAAAATCAATGCCAAGTGTTTCGAGTTCGATATTTTTGGTGGCTAGGATTACGCATAAAACGGATCACCCGGCCTGCGGGCCGGGTAACTCCCGGCGGTAATTATTTTGGACGTAATTCTCGAATATCAGGGTCAGCTGTTACAGGGCACCTGGGTTACTATTCAGCTGGCGATATTTTCGCTGATGTTTTCAGTGCTCTTCGGCCTGCTCGGTGCCTGGGCAAAATTATCGAAGAACATTGTCGCGCAAAAAACCGCTGCAGGTTACACCACCATCGTGCGCGGCGTGCCTGACCTGGTGTTGATTCTGCTGGTGTTTTTCGGCGGCCAGGAACTCGCCAATTCGATCGGTGCCATCACCGGCCTGTGGGAGTACGCGGAAATCAGCCAGTTTGCTGCCGGGGTTTGCACGATTGGTGTGGTCTTCGGTGGTTACATGACCGAAACCTTTCGCGGTGCAATTCTCTCCATTCCAAAGGGTCAGATCGAAGCCGGCGTTGCCTGCGGTATGAACCGGGTGTTGATTTTTCGACGCATCATCGGTCCGCAAATGGTGCGCTACGCATTGCCGGGATTTTCCAATAACTGGCTGGTACAAATCAAATCCACCGCGCTGGTCTCGGTAATCGGCCTGCAGGATGTCGTTTACAACGGGTTTGTCGCCGGGCGTTCGACGCGGTTACTGTTCACCTTCATGTTTGCGGTGCTGATGATTTACCTGCTGTTGACCGCAATTTCCGATCTCGCCTTGCGCTGGCTCGATCGCAAGTACAGCAAGGGGATTGTGGTGAGGCCTGACGATGGGTGAATCCATCGTCCAGTTTCTCGACACCTGGTCGCCGCTCGATGTGGTGTTGATCGCGCAGAATTTCGATCGCTTTCTGCTCGGCGCCTGGGTCACGCTGCAATTAACCGTGTTCGCGTTGGTCATCGGCGGTGCGCTGGCGGTTCCGCTGGCAATAGCGCGCACCAGCAAGAATCCGTTCATCAACGGCCCGGTGTGGATGTTTACCTATACCTTCCGTGGCACGCCGCTACTGGTGCAGACTTACCTGATTTATTATGGCCTGGGCCAGTTCGAAGCGGTGCGTGAATCTTTCTTGTGGGGGCCGATACTGTCACAGGCCTGGTGGTGTGCGTTAATTGCTTTTTCATTGAACACCGCGGCCTATACTGCAGAATTGCTGCGTGGTTCGATCGTAAACACCAGCCGCGGTGAAGTCGAAGCCGCCAAGGCCTGCGGTTTCAGCAGCTGGATGCGTCTCAAGCGCATCGTGCTGCCGAGTGCGTTTCGCCGTGCCCTGCCAGCCTATTCGAACGAAGTCATTTTCATGTTGCATGGCTCGGTAGTGGCGAGCACGATTACGATCCAGGATTTACTCGGTGTCGGACGCTGGCTGAACGGGCGTTACTACCTCGCCTATGAGGGCTTTATTACCGCGGCGGTACTTTATTTCATTATCGTATTAATGGTTTCCCGTGGATTTCGTTACTGGGAAAAGCACTGGCTGCAACACCTTTACCCGCATGATGCGATTAAGGTCAAACCCAAGAAGGGTCTGGCAAACTTCCGCATATAGCCGCCTGCTGCAGGACGGCGTTACCCGTTCCCGCAAGTGTCCTGATTCCCATTGAAACCCCGGCAGGTCGTTGCGCAGAGATTACCGCGGCCGATTTGGGGCACTCTGCATCCTGAGATATCTCATAGCAGGAGGACTACATGAGCGAAAAGAAATTTAATCAACCCCTCGGTGGTAACGAAATGCCGCGCTTCGGCGGTATTGCGACGATGATGCGCTTGCCCCACAGTCCTGATGCCGCCGGGCTCGACGTCGCTTTCGTCGGGGTGCCGTTCGATATCGGGACTTCCAATCGAGCCGGAGCACGTTTCGGTCCGCGGCAGATTAGAACCGAGTCCTGCCTGATCCGGCCCTACAATATGGCAACCCGGGCGGCGCCGTTCGATTCGTTACAGGTGGCGGATATCGGCGATGTCGCGATCAATACCTTTAACCTGGAGAAATCTGTTGCGATCATCGAACAGGCTTATGACGAAATCCTCGAGCAGGGCTGTAAACCTCTGACTATGGGCGGCGATCACACTATTTCGCTGCCGATATTACGCGCGTTGAAAAAGCAACACGGGCCGATCGGCATCGTTCATGTTGATGCGCATGCCGATATTAATGATCACATGTTCGGCGAGCGTATCGCGCATGGCACACCGTTTCGACGCGCGATCGAAGAAGGCTTGATAGAGCCCGCTCGCATGGTGCAAATCGGCCTGCGCGCGAGTGGTTACGAAGCCGATGATTTCGACTGGCCGCGCGAGCAGGGGGTACGCGTGGTGCAGGCCGAAGAGTGCTGGTACCAGTCGCTCAAACCGCTGATGGAAGAAGTGCGCGCCCAGCTTGGCGCGGGTCCGGTCTACCTGACCTTCGATATCGACGGACTCGATCCAGCCTACGCACCGGGCACCGGTACGCCGGAAATCGGCGGGCTCACGGTTCACCAGGGCCTCGAAATTGTGCGCGGATGCCGCGGCCTGGACGTCGTCGGTGGCGACCTGGTGGAAGTCGCACCGGCCTACGACACCTCTGGCAACACCGCCCTGGTAGCGGCCAACCTGTTGTTCGAAATGCTATGCGTATTTCCCGGTGTCGAATATCGTAGTTGACGGGGTGACAAGATGAAGATCGCTTTATACCAGGGTCCGGAAGCATCCGGTGACATCGAGCAGAACCTGGCACGGTTGGCACAGCTGGCCGAGCGCGCTGCCGCAGAGGGTGCGCGCCTGTTGATCACCGCGGAAATGTTTTTGTGTGGTTACAACATCGGCGCCGCAGCGATCGCCACGCGCGCCCAGAGCGCAGACGGTGCGGCCGCGCAGCGGGTTGCCGAGATCGCCACTAGACAGGGTATTGCGATTCTGTATGGCTATGCCGAACGCGATGGTGATGCCATTTACAATGCCGCGCAAATAATTGATCGCGCCGGCAATCAGCTCGCGAACTATCGCAAAACGCACCTGTTCGGAGATATCGATCGCGATGCGTTCAGCCCCGGCGAGCAGGCTAACGTGACGCTGCAACTGGATGACTGGCATATTGGCCTGTTGATATGCTACGACGTCGAGTTCCCTGAAAACCTGCGCCGCCTCGCCCTGGCCGGGGTCGATTTTGTCGCGGTACCGACCGCGTTGATGCATCCCTACGATTTCGTCGCGCGCGGCATGCTACCGACCAGGGCTTTCGAAAACTCGGTGTTTATTGCCTATGCCAACCGCTGCGGGATCGAGAACGGGCTCGAGTACTGCGGCCTGAGCTGTGTCGTCGCACCTGATGGCAACGACCTCGCCCGCGCGGACACCGACAGCGGCCTGATTTATGCCCAACTGGATAAAGCTTTGCTGCAGCAGTGGCGCCAGATCAACACCTATTTGCCGGATAGAAAACCCGCGCTTTACCAGTCGCTATGCGATGACATTAACAATGGAGTCCAGTCATGACAGCCCCTCATGCAACGATAACCGGTGCAGCAGCAGAGCAGGACCCGGTAACGATTTTCGGACCTGATTTCCCTTTTCCCTACGACGACTGGCTCAGGCATCCTGCGGGGCTCGGGCAAATTCCCGCGGCGATGCATGGTAGCGAGGTTGCAATCATCGGTGCGGGTATGGC
>JBATHL010000450.1:0-1779 GCA_049666745.1 Gammaproteobacteria bacterium | reverse complement strand
TTCCCGAACGTCCCGAACCCGAGTGTCATTATTGCTTCAGGCGGCGCTATACCAGACCCGGCTGTCCAGGGATTCGTGCTGCAAGTCTTTGACTTCAAAAGCGGCGATTATGAAAGAGCTATTGCGGCGAAGGTTAAGGCCATCGTAAGACCCCCGGCAGTCCCCGTTCCGGCTGCTGTATGGCTATTCGGCACTGCACTGCTAGGCTTCATCGGCGTATCCCGGAGAAGGAAAGTCGCCTAAGCCCCAACGGCAAACAAGGTAATATACTGAACCCCGCCCCTGAGCGGGGTTTTTTTATGGATGGTGTTCTGCGGGATCAGATGAGAACAGGGTAGTACACTGCTTCATGCTTTCTATATGTAACGCGCCAAGGTATCATTTCCGGGAATCCACGTGGACCAAAGGGGCTTTTCGACTTGACTACAGAAAGTATCATGACATCCGGGTTGTTCACGTTAAGCCCGACAGATACCGTCGCGGATGCCTTGTCCCTCATGCATAGAAAACACGTGCGTAATCTCCCTGTCGTGGATGCATCAGGCGTGTTCGTCGGACTGTTTGGCCTGCGTCGCTTAAGCCATCTTTTGCTGCCGAAAGCGGCATTGAACCTGGGAGTACACAGTATCTCCGATCTCCATTTTTTGCCGGACGAGATTTTACAGATGGGTGATCGTTGGCATGAGATCGCTAACCAGCCGGTAGAAAATTTCCTGGAAAAGAAAAAGAAACTGCTTTTCTGTACGCCGGAGACGGCATTTCCGGAGTTACTGGCATTGCTCGACGAAAGCAAGGACTCGAGTTTGCCAGTCATTGTCGTCGAGGGTGATTCAAGAAAAGTGGTAGGGATGGTATCGACCTGGGATGTCCTCGAGGGAATCATCATGGGACGGCTAATCAACGATAACGATACGGACAGTCCCACGACTGAAGATGAATAATCCAAAACAAGAACATCAAACACAACTTTTGACAAGTCCAGGCTTAAGCAGCACTAATGCACGGAGAAAGTGAACTTGCAGCGCAGGTGATCTTTGGCTGGGACCCACTCTGGGTGTCGTCGATCCTGTTTGTAGCGACTTACGCGTTGATAGTCTCCGAGAAGGTCAACCGCGCTATCGTGGCTGGGCTGGGTGCAGGCCTGATGGTCATGTTAGGGGTTCTCAACCAGGAAACCGCGGTCTCGGGCATCGACTTTAACACCCTGGGGCTATTGACCGGCATGATGGTGATCGTCGCCATCACCAGGGGTAGCGGTATCTTCCAGTATGTTGCCGTCTGGTCGGCCAAGAAGGTCAATGCCAGCCCCTGGGGGATATTGTTCATGCTTTCGCTGGTCACGGCGGTGTTTTCCTCGTTGCTCGACAACGTCACCACCGTCCTGCTGATCGCACCGGTCACTCTCCTGATCAGCCATGAACTGAAGATCGATCCCTATCCCTTCCTTTTTGCAGAAATCTTTGCCTCGAATATCGGTGGTACCGCCACCCTTATCGGTGACCCGCCGAACATCATGATTGGTTCGGCCGTACGCCTGTCATTTAATGATTTTCTCTTCAACCTCGCGCCCATTGTTCCCTTAATCCTGGCGGTTACGCTGGGAATTATTTACCTCGTCTGGGGGCGCAGTATGCACGCCTCTGCGGACGCGCGTGAACGGATTATGAAATTCAGGGAACGTGAAGCAATAACGGATGTGAAACTGTTGAAACAGTCGTTGTTTGTACTTGCCCTGGTAATAACAGGCTTTGTACTGGCGCACCCACTGCAGCTTGAACC
>JBATHL010000449.1:0-16556 GCA_049666745.1 Gammaproteobacteria bacterium | reverse complement strand
GTGGCCGAGCTATGTGCCAGGGCAGTGACCAGTCTGGAACAGGAAAATATATCTATAGATGTCTCTCATCCTGATCTGAGTATGGCGGATATTGCCCTTAGTGTGCCGCGGGCGCTCGATTATGCGCAGTCGTATGGTGCCGATCTGGCTAACACGCGCGAGATCTTAAAGCCGGAAGTGGTCTGGAACGTAGAGCTGGGACTGGCCTTGAGCGGCGATGAAATCCGTCAGTCGCAAAATGCACAGGGCCAGGTGTTCGCCAACGCGTCGGCTTTCATGCAGAACTATGATCTGCTGGTTTGCCCGGCCACTATCATGCCGGCTTACCCGGTCGAGGAACGTTACCCGGGGTACTCTGATGGGCTGGAATACTCCGAATATTATCGCTGGCTTGCCATCTGCTGTGCGATCACCACGACAACCCTGCCGGTAATTACCTTGCCCTGCGGCAAGATTGACGCCGGGCTGCCGATTGGCCTGCAGTTAATTGGCAAGCCACACGGTGAACTCGAATTGTTTGCCTATGCCAGCTACATCGAAAAAATCTTCGACTGGGATTCGCTGCAGCGAATCGCATGATACACCTGACGTGAAAACGCTCCTGTGCCAAGTCCTGTGTCCACACCAGTAACGCAAATCGATCGAGAAATATGCCAATGATTTTTACTCAACTGTCCACACCGACGCTGTTGCTGGAAAAAGAAAAGTTGATCGCCAACATCTCCCGTATGCAGGCCAGCGCAGATCGTCTGGGGGTGCAGTTGCGTCCCCATCTGAAAACCATGAAAGCCGCCCGGGCCGCGGAATTACTCATCGCATCAGGCGCCAGCGGGATTACGGTTTCAACCCTGAAAGAAGCTGACTATTTCCTCGAACATGGTTTCAGGGACATCACCTACGCTGTTGGCATGGTGCCGGCAAAACTGGCCGAGGCCACCAGCCTGATGGCGCGCGGCGCTGATTTGAAAATCATGACAGACAATCCTGAAGTAGCCCAGGTCATTGCCACTGACGCCAATCGAAACGGTATCAATTATAAATTACTGATTGAGGTTGATTGCGGAGATAACCGCGGCGGCTTGCAGCCAGAAAGCGACGAATTATTGCAAATTGCCGCATTAATTGAGAATTCTGCAGCCCATTTCCAGGGCATTCTTACCCATGCGGGTCACTCCTACGCTGTCAATACCATTTCAGCAGTCGAAAAAATAGCAGAGCAGGAAAGGGAAGCCGTGGTGCACGCTGCAACACGGTTGCGTGAGGCTGGATTTACAGTAGATACCGTCAGTCTGGGCTCGACACCAACTGCCCTCTATGCAAAAGACCTGACCGGCGTCACCGAGTTACGCGCCGGTGTCTATACCGTTTTCGACCTGGATCAGCAGTCACGTGGAGTCTGTGCAACCGAGGAAATCGCGTTGAGCGTTTTAAGCTGTGTCATCGGCCACAATCAGGCAGCGGGTAAAATCCTGCTTGATGCAGGCGGTCTGGCTCTGTCGAAAGACAGGAGCGCTGATAAATTTCGCCCCGAGCTGGGTTATGGCCAGATCTGCAACCCGGACGGCAGCATAATTCCCGAACTTTATGTTACTTCCGTTAGCCAGGAACATGGTCATGTGCGTATTAGGGACGAAAGCGACTATGCGCTTTTCCCGGTTGGTTCGTATTTGCGTATTTTGCCAATCCACGCTTGCATGACGGCCGCCGCTTATGATCATTTCAATGTTATTGAAAATGGCGTTGTCTCCGGGAAATGGGGACGGGTAAATGGCTGGTAGGCTGGGAAGCGCGGGTGGGATGCCTCGATTAAATCGCGGGGCCGAGCTCGAGTTTGCTGCCGTCACTGAAGCGTGAGAGTCGAAAGCGCGTCAAATCGTACTCGACGCTGTTATTCTGGATCAGGTTGGCCATGATCTTGCCGGCCGCGGGACCAATGCCGAAACCATGACCACTAAATCCGGTTGAAATCCACAATCCGTCGATCGGGTCGGCACGACCGAGCACCGGCACTACATCTGGCAGTGCGTCTATCATCCCTGACCACGCTTCTACCAGTTCGATTCCCGCCAGGGCCGGTACGCGGTCACCAAGCCGCGCCTTGATGCGCGCCACTGTTTTCGCGCCTGGAATCGGGTTCAGGGTGCGGTGTCGGGTAAAATTTCCATCTACCTTTAGCTCCGGTTTCCGGATCCTGAGCTTGCCCAGAGAAGTCCTGATCAATGGCAGAAAGTCCTTCACAAAAGCCAGGTGGCTGGCCGATGGAGAGATTTCCAGGTAATCCGATGATGCCACTGTATAGCCGCCATCGAGACGGCGGCGGAACGATACACTGCTGCCCGAGGCATTACCGTTAAATATCAGCGGCGCCGCTGCCGTGCGTGCAACACTTGCCTTGACGGTAAGCTGCGGCAGCCGTATGCCGCAGCGCTTGAGCAGAAAGGTTGTCCAGGCACCACCGGCGCAAAGCACCTGGGGTGCACTGATCTCCCCGTATTCAGTCAACACCCCGCTAACCCTGCTGTTTTCCGTCGACACCTGCAGGACCGCGCAATTTTCAACAATAGTAACGCCGGCTTTGCGCAGGGCACTGGCCATCGCCGGTACAGCCAGTGACGGTTCGGCGCGCCCGTCGTCGGGTGTATAAAGACCGCTTTGCCAGCGCAGCGGACAGTCGGTTATCAGTTTTTCGAGCTGCCCGCGGTTCAGGTAACTGGTGGTCAGACCATAAGCTGGCGCGAACGACATAAAGCGCTCATGGCGCGCGAGTTCCGCATCGTTTTCGCATAGGTAAAGACTGCCCTCGCGCTGGTAACCGATACCGCCACCGAGCTGGTCCGAGATTTCCTGCCACAGCCGCATGCTCTCCATGACGATTGGCAGCTCGGCCTGGTCGCGACCCTGCTGGCGTATCCAGCCCCAGTTGCGGCTCGACTGCTCACCCGCGACGACACCCTTTTCGCATACCACCACGCGCAGCCCGGCCCGGTGCAAATACCAGGCCGCGGAGATGCCGGCGATACCGGCGCCAACAATGATGACATCGGTTGATTCGGGCAGTTTCAGAGCTTCGGAATTCATCGGTAAGCGCAATCGGGAAAGTGACACAAAATCGGTGCAATGATACGATGATTCGATCAATTCTGCGTGTAGTTTCTCAACCGACCCAGGAATAACAGCGTCGTGGAAGTCATACCCCAATCCAGTACTATCGGTGCCGAAGTTCGTGGCCTCGATTTATCCGGCAAACTCAGCGATGCGGTAATCGAGCAGGTAAATCAGGCCTTCCTTGATTACCAGGTTATCTTTTTTCGCGAACAGAATTTGTCTGCACAGCACTATAACGATTTTGCACTGCGCTTCGGCCCGCTGAAGGATTACATGTTCGCGGATGGAATCGATGGTTTTCCGTACATTACCGAGATTGTTAAAACCGAAACCGAGAGCGAAAGTTTCGGCAGTTTCTGGCATTCGGATTCGGCGTACATCGAGCTGCCACCGAAAATAACCATGCTCTATGCAAGGCAGATACCGCGGCAGGGCGGGGATACACTGTTTGCCGATATGTATGCGGTGTACGAGGCGCTTTCGCCGGGCATGAAGGCAGCCCTGGCGCCACTACAGGCCATCAATTCTGCCAGTGTTGTACCTCGCGACGAGAATATATACGAGTCGGTGAAGAGTAAAAACAGCGACAAAAGTGAACAGTTTGCCATACACCCCGTCATCCGCACACATGATGAAACCGGTAAAAAATCGGTTTATGTGAATGGCATCCACACGCTTAGATTCGAAGATTTTACCCGCGAAGAAAGCTTGCCGTTGCTGACTTATCTGTATCAGCAGGTAACCCGGCCGGAGTACAGTTTCCGCCTGCGCTGGCAACAGGATACGCTGGCGATGTGGGACAATCGCTGTACCCAGCACTATGCGTTGAATGATTATCATGGTCATCGCCGGGTGATGCATCGCATCATTATCGAAGGTGAGCGTCCAGCATAAACCAGGCGGCCATGAATCTGGCGCGACAGGCTTAAGACCACGAACTGTCGATCGTGGAAGGCTGAAACCGCTATCGGATCAAGCGCAGGCGATGTTGATGTAGATGCTGGTAGTGTGGCAGGAAGTCCCGGTAAAGATCCTGCAATCTCGTCGGTAAATCATCGACCTCTACCATTTTGCGGGCTTGTGCCTTGAGTCCGTTCGAGTTCTTCAGTGTTTCGTGCCAGATGCTGTCGTCACCGTCGTACCACAGTACCTCGCTGCGACTACCGGGCTCCCAGCTGAGCGCCTCGGCGATGAAAGGCACGCCGATAGCGGCGCAGTATAGTTCGACCATCGAGGCAGGGTCTTCCAGCAAATCGTCACTATCGATGACCACCGGGGGCTTACCGGGTTTGTCGCACAGCAAGTCGAAAAGTCGGCGCTGTTCATCGACGCCAATTTCATTGGGGGTAAAGCCCTGATCGTTGCCTGATCTGGTCCAGCTGCGATGCAACGAGGCCAGTACCTTGGCGGGGTCGCGGATCAGGAAGCTGTGTTCGAAATTATCCAGAAAGTCACCGCTCCAGAGGTGATCGGTAAACTGCGCCATATCTTTGGCAAACACGGGTCGCAGTTGCGCCGCGGCTTGCATTTTTGCGAGTACACTGTCGAAACTGAGTCCCGGCTTGCGTGGGCTGGTAGCGGTAAGTCTTGGCGCACGGGCATCGTCGCCCTGGTACCAGGCTTCGCCAAACGGTTCGTGGAAGCAGGTCATGTCGCCACGCATGCGCATCATCCACTCGAAGGCAGTCGAGGTAGAGCGGGGTGTTGCCCAGAGGACGTAAATGGGGTGCATTCAGGCCTCGACTTCGATGTCGTCAAATGCCGCGTTGGTAGCTGTGGATGTCGATAACCGGGTCTCAGGCATGACGCCTCTGCATTCTGAGCTGGCGGTGGGTTACTCCGAGAGCAAGCAGAAAATAAACCAGCGCCAGGCTGACCGGTAATGCATGTGAGCCGAAGCCGAGCATCGCCCAACCGCCGGACACCGATCCGATGAGTGCGCCGAAGCCCCATACGATGGCAAATGATGCAGCACCGTTGACCAGCTCGATACCGCTGAAACGATTGCCGAGCGAGGCCAGTGAAACCGTGTACACTCCGTAACCGGTAGTCCCCATCAGTACCAGCAACGGCCATTTAAATACCGAATCGATGAAAGCGGGCAGCATCATCAGGGTAATCGCGGTGGTTAACGCACAACCGGCCAATACCAGGCGATGCGGGAACTTGTCGCTGAGCCAGCCGATCGGAAATTGCAGCAGTACGTTGCCGAGGATTAACGCGGTCAGAATGTTGGCCGAGGTGGTGAGATCGAGGCCATTTCGAATACCGTATACCGGAAACAACGACAGCGAAGCCGCATCGAACACCGCAAAAGTCCCGACCGCGGCAAGCAGCATCGGCGCTTTGGGGGCAAAACTGAAAATACCCGAGGCATGGGTTTCCTCGGGTTCGTCGTGGAGGTTCTCGCGAATAAAAATAAACGGGATAACACCTATTGCGACCACGGCTGCGCCGATCACGAACGGCGTCCAGCCCTCGATACCGATGAAACTGATTAGCAGCGGCCCGGCGCCGAAACTACCAGATAACACGCTCGCGTAAATGGCCACAATCTTGCCGCGATTCTGGTCACCCGCCGAGCCGACGATCCAGGATTCGCTCAATACGAACAGGGTCGAAATTGTCATGCCTTGAACCAGGCGAATGAAAAACCAGGCGGCAAGCGTGTCGAAGACCTTGTAGGAGAGTATTACCATTGCCGTCACTATCGCCGCGGTGATTGCAACATTACGTGCGCCAAAGCGTTTGGCTGCGACCGGAATTACCGATGAAAACAACAGGATGCCGATCGGCATCATCGCTGAATTGATGCCGATCATATCGCTCGAGACACCCCGCGATTCGAGGATCAGCGATAGCAGCGGGTAGGTCATGCCGAACGCGAAACCGAACACGGTGATCGCCGCGCAGGCGGCGATCAGATTTCTGGTGTCGGCGGGTCGGGGAGCGTTCATGCGCGGATGTTACCCCAGCCTTGGGTCAAAGGCATGCTACTTTTCCAGGCGTAAAAATCCTTTCCCTTAAGGGTAATTCCGGCCTAATATTGGCGCAGTTAATTGCGAATGAAAACAATGTCTGAAGAAGTCATAGTCGACCTGCGTAGCGACACGGTAACCCGCCCCGGCAAAGGCATGTACCAGGCTATTCTGGACGCCGCGGTGGGCGATGACGTATATGGCGAAGACGAGACCGTAAACCGGCTCGAAGCGACCACGGCAAAGCTGCTGGGCAAGGATGCCGGGCTGTTTTTAAGCAGTGCGACCCAGGCTAACCTGGCAGCGATGCTGGCGCATAATGCCCGCGGCGAAGAAATCCTGCTTGGAGATCAGTACCATATTTTTGTTTCTGAGGCGGGTGGTACATCGGCACTTGGCGGTATCGTGATGCAGCCGTTGCCCACCGATGAATTCGGTGGCCTTGCGTTGCAGCAAGTGCTGGCTGCGATCAAGGAAGACGATCCGCATCATCCGGTAACACGGACCCTGGCGTTGGAAAACACCGTATCCGGTCGCGTGCAGGATCCGCTGCAGCATCGGCAGCTGATCGATGCCGTGCGTGAACAGGGATTGAAGGTACACCTCGATGGTGCGCGACTAATGAATGCCGCGGTTGCACTGAACATGCCCGCGGCGGATATCGCGGCACCGTTCGACAGCGTGATGCTGTGCCTGTCCAAGGGTCTCGGGGCGCCGGTGGGTGCGATGCTTTGTGGATCCGCCGGGTTTATCAAGACGGCACGTCGCTTACGTAAAATGCTCGGTGGTGGTATGCGCCAGGCGGGCGTGATAGCGGCTTGCGGCCTGTATGCGCTCGACAATAATATCGCGCGACTGGCCGACGATCACGAGCGGGCACGGCAGCTGGCCGATGGCATTGGCAGCATCGAGGGTCTGCCGGTCAAGTGTTTCACCAATATGGTATTTATTGAACCGCAGGAAAGGGATCTGGAACCCTTGCGCATGCATTTACAGGAACGGCGAATCCTGATCGGCCGGCAAAACCCGCCGCTGCGACTGGTGACTCATCTCGATATCGACGACCAGGGAATAGACCGGGTCGTCACGGCTCTTCACTCCTATTACGGGTGACCTGAAAATGAGTGTAAACCCGGTCGACAAATTTGTTTTTAACGATGACTGGAGTGATCTGACCCGTTTCCAGGGGATGCCGCAAATCGATCTCGAGCGGATGTCCCGTTACCGCATGGCGCGGCTCAAGCAACAACTGCAACTGCATGATGCAGCGATGTGTATCCTGGTCAACCCGATCAGCCTGCGTTACGCCGTCGATTATCGTAGTTACATGCTGTTTCAATCGCATATTCCCACCGTTTATCTGTTTATACCGCAGGACGGTCCTACCGTTTTCTACGGCTGTTATTACGACGTGCCACAGGTGGACGACTTTCGTCCCGGCAGGCCGCATGCCTTTTTCGATGGCGGCACCAATATCGATGAAGCCGCAATGGGTCTGGCCGCCGATGTGGCTGCCTATCTCGATGAAATTGGCAGCAGCAATCGACGTGTCGCGATCGAATACGTCAATCCTTCGGTAACCCAGGCGCTGGAAGCGCGCGGCATCGAGGTTATCGACGGGGTGCGCATCGCCGAAACTGCCCGCCTGATCAAGTCTGAAGACGAAATCGCCTGCATGCGCTGGGCGATTGCGGTCGGTCAACACGGTGCCGGGATGGTCAAGCAGGCTTTGCGCCCCGGGGTAACGGAATTACAGCTGTGGGGACTATTGAATTACACCAACATCGCCAACAATGGCGACTGGCACGAAGGGCGAATGCTGTCTTCGGGTTCGCGTATCAATCCCTGGCTGCAGGAAGCCAGCGCACGCAAGATCGAATCAGGCGACCTGGTTGGTTTCGACACCGATATGGTGGGTCCGTTTGGTTACTTCGTTGATCTGTCACGGACATTTCATTGCGGTCCAGCCAAACCGACCCGGCGGCAGAAGCAGATTTATCGCATGGCGGTAGACGAGATCGAGCATAACCTGAAACTGGTCTACCCCGGCATGACCCTGATGGAAATGCAGCAACAGGCGTACCCGGTGCCGGAAGAATGTCGCGAAAACGCCTATCCCTGCATCATGCACGCGGTCGGTATGTGCGATGAGTATCCGCAGGCCAAACACCTGTTTCGCCAGGAAAATCCCTATGATTGCACCCTCGAGGCAGGCATGGTGGTATGTATCGAAAGTTACATGGGTCCGCTCGGTGAGCGTGACGGTGTGAAAATTGAACAACAGGTCCTCATCACCGGGGATGGTTACGAATTGCTGACCACCTATCCCTACGAAGAAGCATTGCTTGACTGAATAAATTAAGGAGGCATTGTAAATGTCCGATTTCGATCTCGATAAATTCATTCAACAATTGAGAGGCGCGGCGCTTGAA
Organism: Gammaproteobacteria bacterium; assembly: GCA_049666745.1. Classification (GTDB taxonomy): domain Bacteria; phylum Pseudomonadota; class Gammaproteobacteria. The sequence goes on along the minus strand of JBATHL010000449.1, from coordinate 8,041 downwards.
CCCGAAGCAAAGACGAGGGTTCGCGAATTAATGCGCGACGCGTTCCTGGACCCGGAGGCGATCAGGACGGCGATGCCGGTGTATGAAAATGACGATGAAGTCCTGTTCGAAGACGATAGCGTCTCGATCTGGTTTGTGCGCTTCCCGCCTGGTACGCACGTGCCGCCCCATGACCATCAGACCACGGCAATCATAGGTGTTTACGAAGGCGCTGAAGATAATTACTTCTACCTGCGTGAATCGAACAGACTGGTGTACAAATCGAGCAGACGTGTCGGTCCCGGCGACGTAATCGCGCTCAAACCCGACGGCATCCATTCGGTCGAGGCTGCCGATGGCAGGCAATGTTGTGGCATTCACGTCTACCTCGCGGCACTGACCACGATCGAACGTTCGCTGTTCGACTGGGACTCGGGTGTCGCCTGTCGGTACACCGACGAAAATTACGAACTGATGAAACGAGTGAACGGTTAACCATATATCCTTATGGGCAATTGCCCACTAATTTTAATAATAATTTTATTGGGCTGAAAACTTGTCATTGTTCTTTCCCGGTAGTAGGGTTGGCGTTATTGGGAAGCAGTGAACCGTACGCTATGAGTGACAGCACCGAATCACTTTTAAACAAAATAGAGGCTCACTGTCGTATCGCCGGCATTGCCGAGTCTACTTTCGGTCGCCTGGCAGTTAACGATGGCAAACTTTGTGTGCGACTCCGCGCCGGCAAAAATGTAACCCTTGAAACAGCACGGCGTGTTCGGGATTACATCAGGCGGCAATCGTCGCAGCCCGAAAATAATGTCACTAGCAAAAATAATGTCACTAGATCCAGTGTCGAGGCAAGTCGGCCAGGCAGCAAGAGGGATAAAAAAATGAAACACAATGTTACCGATGATCGCCCATTTCGATTCTACGACAATCGGCAGAAGTACCTGGCCTTCGTTAATACCTGTAACGAGAAGTGGCGGGTGGCGGAACGCGCCACGCAGGAACTAACGCATCTGCGTCCTTCACCACCGGCCTTGCGCCTGTTCGATGCCGGGGTCGGTGACAGTACCGTATTGAGTCACTTGATGCGCGCGATGCATCGCCGCTTCCCGACGATTCCGTTTTTCATCGTCGGCAAGGAAGTGAGTCTTGAAGACGTGCGCCTGACCCTGGAGAAATTACCAGATCGATTTATCGAGCATCCGTCCAGCGTCATTATCATCACCAACCTGTACTATGCCGAGGCCCCCTGGTTGATGCCGAATGATGTCGCCAAGGCGGCCGCCTTGAACTGGATGGAAGTCCCCTTGCAGGGTGATTCAGCGCACGAGTTTGGCGAGCAGTTGCGGGGCATGGACAAGGAACTGGTCGATGGATGGCAGGTGAAGGCGAATGAAAAATCGGGCAACCCGATGTATGTACGGCCATCGGTCATGGTCCTTTTCCGTGAAGATCATCGTTTTCTACTCGATGATGTAATTCCCAAACGCGGGCAGCCTGCCGGTGGTGATTATGACCTGATACTGGCATCACAACCCTGGCGTTCACGCATGAACGCCGATTTCAAGGTCAAGCACGTGCTCGCACCGCTGGTGAAAAGTCTGCGCCCGGGCGGAAGGTTGTTAACCGCGCAATCCTGCGGTAATGACCCGGGGCTCGAACTGGTACGTAAAATCTGGCCTGATGAAGACCCGTTCAAGGTTGACCGTCACGAATTGATCAAGACCCTCAAGGAATATCTCGGTCGCAGCGCGCAGAAGTACAACTTTAATGCCGGTTCCGACGCCAAGTCACTGTTGCGTTATCACATGCATACCCTGCCCACCGAAATTGGCGAAGCGATCGGTACCTCGACCCTGTTCGCCGCATGGAATGCGGCTATTTATGTTGGCCAGATCGAGGATGAGCGCCTGGAGCCGGTGGTATCGTCGGGTGACTATCTTGACGCTACCGCCGACATTTTACATAAACACAACGGTATCTGGTTCAACGATGAAACCTTCGTCGTCTCGAGGAAACGCGACGCCTGACGGACTGCAGAATTCGAACACTGGATTTACTTTCTCGCCGCTATTGCTGACAATAGATCGATGATGCATGTCGGCGCCAGCAAAGCTCAAACAGATAATTACCTCCCGCTTGCCCGGGAAGATCGGGGAACTATTCTGCGATGACAAAATACCGTTACCTGGCGTTGCTGATATCAGCATTCTGTCTTAACGTAAACGCTGATCATAAGCCTGAGGCAGACTGGTCCTGGCATGTATTGTCGGGCGGTATTTCCGAAAGCCGGATGTCGATTTATCGGCGTGATCAACCGTTTGGGATATTTAATTTCAGTTGCGATCTGACTGATGCGGGCGAAGGGAATACTAACGAAAGCAATGCCAGTGTTAACCTGGTTCAGCTCGATTCCAGGCCCGATGGCCTGCTAGTGGTTACCTGTAACGTGGGTGCCCATTCGCAACAGGTTAACATCATCGATCTGTCGAGTACTTCCAATCTTCCTGCCTTCTCCAAAACCGGTAGCTACATTGCTGACTGGGAAATACAGGATGGAGAATTATGGATTCGTTATGATCAGCCTTGCGAAACAGGTGTCAGCGTAGAATGTCCCGACGGATTCGAAACCATTTTCGTGCAGTATCCGAGCCCCTGACAAAACCAGGTTACAGCCCGGTCATGGCTCGCCAGAAGAACGTCGGCCCGGCGCTGCCCCGCGTGGGCGGGATAGCGCTGGAACTGACTCCCGTGATGCACGGGTGATGGTTTTACAGTAGCAGGATCAAGATAAGAACTATCAACAACAATTCGATAGTGCCGACAGCCGCGCCTGCGGGCAGCTCGGTGATTTTTCCCTGTAAGCTGGAAATTTGCTCATCGGTCATTTGGTTGACCCGTTCGATCGCCTCGCCTGGATCAACGCCTAGCTCGATCAACTGTTGTTCAACCTGCTGACGTTGAGCGATATTGACGCTCAAATGGGCACGTTCCGGCTCAGCGGAAAATTGAGTAGTTGGCACCATGGCGGCGTATGCAGGTGACATAGCCAACCAGAGCAGGGCTATCAGGGTAAATTTTTTGCAATGCTTCATTGTTTTATTCTCTAGACGGATTAATGCGAGTATAGCCTCGAAAACAGAATTTTCCGGCCAGAGTCCAAAAACTGGACTCAGCCATCATCCAGTGCAGAGCAAAACCCGCGCAGATACAGAGATAAAGCCTGAATAGCTACTACAATCAATGCGTAGAGAGATCACGAGATTGTAATGAATCGATGTATGACTAGCCGAAAAGCATTTGCATGAAAGTTGTAAAGAGTCTTTTTCCGATTATTGTGCTGCTAATTGGGGCGTTTTACGGCTATCAAGAGTATTATCAATTGCCGGCTTCGGCGTCCATAGGAATAACCTACCTGGCGCATATGCTGGCAATAATCGTTGCCGGTCTTAGTATTCGTTTCAGCCGCAGCTCCTTGTTTTTCTATGTCCTGCTGGTCGTAATCGCGAATGTGATACTGCGTCTGGACTGGGCGAAGGGCGATCTTGCATACAGCCTGCTGTCAGCTTTCATACCGCTTTTGTTAGTGGTTCTGACGATTTTACCCGATCGAGGGCTTTTCAGTGTCAAGGCGATTCCGGCTTACGCGATTTTGCTGCTGGTCGGTGTCTTTTCGATAACGGTGTTAATGGTTTCGCCTGCCTGGGCGACACATGTTTTCCTGACCGACTGGTTACCGCCGCAATATTTCGACTGGACGAATCAATCGCAAACGGTGCTGATCGTCTCTTTTGCAACGCTATACATTTTGTTAACCCTTTGCATTCTGAATCCTTCGCTACACATGGCTGCCGGATTCGGCGTTCTTTTTATGCTGATCGCACAGCTGCATTTCGGCGATCAGACTCAGCTGCACTTCGGCGATCGGAGTCGCAGTTTGAACGTGTTTGGCAGTGCGGCCCTGCTAATGTGCCTGTATGCCATCTTGCAGGAAACCTGGCGTATGGCTTACCTCGACGAATTAACCGGGCTGCCGGGTAGGCGCTCCCTGAGCGAGAAGTTTCGCAAGATCAGCGGACTCTATACCGTTGCTATGCTGGATGTGGATCACTTCAAGAAATTTAACGATACCTATGGACACGATGCCGGGGATGCAGTGCTGCGTATGATCGCGGCAAAAATGAGTAAAGTATCTGGCGGAGGGCAGTCTTACCGCTACGGTGGCGAAGAGTTTTCTATCGTTTTCACGGGTAAAAAATCGCAGGAAGCCGTACGCTACCTTGAAGCCTTGCGCGAGGAAATTGCGAACAAGCCCTTTATCATCAGGCGCGCCGGCAGAAGAGATAGAGATAAACCGGTAATGCCAGCCAGTAACAATTCGGTGACTGTCACCGTTTCGATCGGCTTTGCCGATTCAGGTGGCAACAAGACATCCCCCTGGGATGTGTTGAAACTGGCGGACAAGGCGCTATATCGGGCCAAGGGAAAGGGGCGTAATTGCGTCAGTGAGTGATAATTCATAAGTTATCGACCTGTTCCCTGGTGTAGCGATGTTTTCGATTTTTTAAAAATAAAAACCTGCTATTCCTCTCTCTGCCCTGGCGCGTTTTCGATTGGTGAATCTATTTTGCATTCGAGGTATACTGGCGCTTCGTTTAAGTATCGGAGTGACACGATGAGTATAAATGGAATTTATAAGATTGAGATGTTAACCACATATGATTGGGAATCTCGGGCCACGGCGTTTCTTAAAGACGGAAGTTACTGGGGTGCTGGTTCGCAACACTACGCTGTTGGCAGTTACACAGTCGATGGTGCGAAATTCCTCGCTGATATTACGATCGTCACTCATGGAGAACAGCGAACCCTGTTCGGCAAGAAAGACGACCGATATGAAATAGCTGTCGAGGCTGAAATATCAGGTGACGTATTCAAGGGGGTGGGGAAAGATAAAGAAGGCAACCACCTGATCCAGTACAAGGTTACCAGACTGGCAGATCTACCTTAGTCAAATCGGTTCACAACAGGCCGGTTCGCCGCGACCTGATTATGAACCCTGACGCTGAACATAACCGCGGTGTGAGTTTTATGCAAACTTGTGAATCATCTTGTATTCATGCGTTGCGTCCCCCTGATTGACTCCTTGCCACATCGACCAACTGTTGCACCGAATCACTTACCTGATACTCGTCTCCCATCGAGATATCGAGTACCGCGTTGACTGCGCGATTCGGTTAGAACAACTCCGGTACGAAGCTGCGACTCGCCAGGGTAGCCATATCGTCGAAAGCTCCCTTGGAATCGGGTTTGGGTAAATGTACTTTCTTCCGCGGTGTCTCCTCGTACGGGATGCTATTCAACAGGTGAGATATGCAATTGAGTCGCGCCCGTCTCTTGTCGTTCGCCCTCACGACGTTCCAGGGGTTGTAAGCTGTGTCGGTGGCCGCAAACATGTCGTCCCGGGCGCGAGAATAATCATACCAATGGCGTCTCGATGTCAGATCCATTGGACTCAGTTTCCAAACCTTTCTCGGGTCTGTTGTGCGGGCCAGCATGCGTCGTTCCTGTTCCTCGCTGCCGATATCGAACCAGTATTTGAATAGCCAAAAACCTTCGTCCACCAGACTTTTCTCAAATTGCGGGCAGGTTGTGAGAAATTGACGGTACTGTTCCTCGGTGCAAAAGTTCATTACCCGTTCGACGCCAGCCCTGTTGTACCAACTGCGGTCGAACAGCGTAATCTCGCCGGCCGCCGGAAAATTATCGATGTATCGTTGTAAGTAAAACTGGCTTTTCTCACGTTCGCTTGGAGCGGGTAGGGCGACGACTCGAAAAATCCTCGGACTCACCCGTTGCGTGATGGTTTTGATTACCCCTCCTTTACCTGCAGCGTCGCGGCCTTCGAACACGACAATTACACGCTCACCCCTGGCGACTACCCACTCCTGAAGTTTGACCAGCTCGGCTTGCAGATCGAATAGTGCCTTCTCGTAGACTTTTTTGTCGAGTTTCTCCTCGTCTCCCTTGTGCTTGCCTTGATGGTGTTTCCCGGCTTCTTTCCTACTGTCCTTCTTACCCATAGTTTCTAACTCCGTTAGTCAGTGACGGATGCCTGTTTCCACGTCGGGCCAAATTCTGCAACAGGGCCTGTATCGATCCGGACCTATTGTCAAGCGTCTATAGCACTGGATTACATCAGTCCTGCCAGCGTTTTGGCCATATTTATCGTCGTTGACATGAATAGCCTTGGCCAGCGAGTTTGCATCAAAGTTACTTACAACGTGAATTAATAGTTTAAACGAGTTGACGCAGCACTACTACAGGACTTGAGTCCCGGAGTGGTAACCAGGAAGGTGATGCGATATGCCTGGCTGTGTCACGCTGGTAACAACGATCCCTTAGCGCTCGAACCAGCGATGGACCGAGCTAGAGGATGGGGTGCCTAGTCGTCGAGCTTTTGAATGATGTAGCCGCCCGAACGTTCATCCGGCGATAATCCAATTAAGCCTCGACGTTCGGCTTCTTCCAGTAGATCACCAAATGAACGCACTCCGTAATAACGTTCGTTGAAACCGGGACGTCGGCGTTTCAGTGCCTGCTTGACCATCGAGCCCCAAAGTTTGTCGCGATCTCCGCGTTCCGCGTGGAGGGCTTCGACGGTTTCCATGATGAGACCGATAGCGTCGTCGATTTTTTCCTCTTCTGGCTTAACCTTTTCGGTCGGGGCAGTGTCGCTTTTAGTGGTTGCTTTTTTGCGGGCGGGAGGCTTGCGCTTGCGCTGCTGGCTCGATTCCTCCTCTCGCACCAGGTCGTCATAAAATATGAACTCGTCACAATTGTTCATCAGCAGATCGGAAGTCGAACTCTTTACGCCGATACCGATTACCATCTTGTTGTTTTCCCTGAGCTTGCTCACCAGTGGAGAGAAATCGGAATCTCCGCTGACGATGACGAAGGTGTCGATGTGTTCCTTGGTGTAGCAGAGATCGAGCGCGTCGACCACCATGCGGATATCGGCCGAGTTTTTACCTGATTGACGCGTATGGGGTATCTCGATCAACTCGAACGCCGCGTCATGCATAACCGCCTTGAACTCCTTGTAACGCTCCCAGTCACAATAGGCTTTTTTTACCACTACGCTGCCCTTCACCAGCAGGCGTTCCAGCACCAGGTTGATGTTGAATTTTTTTATCTTGGCGTCGCGTACGCCGAGCGCAACATTCTCGAAATCACAAAAGATGGCCAGGTTCAGGTCTTCACTGCTTGATGACATTTTATTCTCTCCACTATTACTGGGGCAGTTTACTGGATTCGACTCATACTGATATCACTTATGTAAACTTTCCTCGTTAGACGTAACTGGAAAATTAACTTCTTTTTTGCCGTCGCCAGAGAGCCGCCCGCCAGGCCAGTGTCGGCGATAATGTAGTCGAAGGTTTGTTGATTACTCATGGACGAAAATCGTGTCTGTATCCATGCTTGGAATTGGGTGGCATCATAGCAACAGATATTTTTTTTGCATACGGTTTTAGATGTACAGAAACTATTTTCATGCCGTGGTTTATTCCACCGCGTCCGGGTAGCGGGATGGCCAGATGAGTCAGGTTTAATTAATGACAGACCGACCAATCCTGTTTCTGGCCATCGCACAGATGCTGATCTGGGCCTGTATCTATTACAGCTTTCCGGCGTTGTTGTTGCATTGGGAGCGGTCGCTGGGCTGGAGTCGCGCCGACCTGACCGGTGCGATAACCCTGGCGGTGTTCGTTTCAGCGTTCTGCTCGCCGCTTTACGGGCGCTTGATCGATGCAGGCAGGGGTGCCCTGATGATGACCGCTGCCGCGGCGATTGGCGGCAGCTGCATGATCTTGCTTAGCCTGATCGAACAGTTATGGCAGTTCTACCTGCTATGGGCTGTTATCGGCTTGTGCATGGCGGGTAGCCTGTACGAACCCTGTTTCGCGCTGATTACGCGCGCGCGCGGGGCCCAGGCCAAGCGTTCGATCATTTTCGTTACCCTGGTGGCCGGGTTTGCCGGTACTGTCAGTTTCCC
>JBATHL010000448.1:0-5529 GCA_049666745.1 Gammaproteobacteria bacterium | reverse complement strand
GTCACATATTCGGATAGGCCGGTCCGCCACCACCTTCCGGCACGGTCCAGTGAATATTCTGGCTCGGATCCTTGATATCGCAGGTCTTACAATGCACGCAGTTTTGTGCGTTGATCTGTAATGCCGGCTTGCCGGCGATTTTGACAATTTCATACACCCCGGCCGGGCAGTAACGTTGCTCGGGCGCATCGTACTTCTCCAGGTTCAGGCGGATCGGCACGCTGTCATCCCGCAGGCGCAAATGCGCGGGCTGGTTATCTTCGTGATTGGTACCCGACAGGTATACCGACGAAGAGCGATCGAAGCTGATGACACCATCCGGTTTCGGATAATCGATCACGGGGTAATCATTCTTGCTGCCGAGTTGCTCATGATCGGCATGATGCCCCATGGTCCAGGGCATCTTGCCACGGAAAACATAGGAATCGAGTGCCGCGTTGATCAGGCCCAACCATAGACCCTTTTTAAAACCGGGACGAATGTTGCGCACCTTGTGTAACTCCTGCCACAACCAGGAATCTTTCAGTTTCTCAGGGTAAGCCGTGGCCTCGAGCGCAGGCCCCGGATTTTCTTCATCGTATTCAACCGGCAGCAGTTCATATATAGCCTCTGCGGCGAGCATCGCGGATTTCATCGAGGTATGGGTACCCTTGATTTTCGGCACATTGAGAAAGCCCGCGGTATCACCGATCAGCAGTCCGCCGGGAAAAGTCAGTTTCGGAATCGATTGCAGGCCGCCTTCGGAAATCGCGCGCGCACCGTAAGATACACGGGTACCACCTTCGAAAACGGGGCGGATGTCGGGATGATTCTTGAAACGCTGAAACTCATCGAAGGGACTCAAATGCGGGTTGCGATAATCCAGCCCGATCACGAATCCAACCGCGACCTGGTTGTTTTCATTATGGTAGAGAAAGGAGCCGCCATAGGTATCTGATTTGAGCGGCCAGCCAATGGTATGCAGCGTGGCGCCCTCGTCGTGCAGCTCGGGTTTGACTTCCCATATTTCCTTGATGCCGATACCGTAGGTTTGCGCTTCGACGCCGTCACGTAGATTGTATTTCTCCATCAGTTCACCGCTTAGCGAACCACGGCAGCCCTCGGCAAATACGGTCTGGCGCCCGATCAATTCCATGCCGGGTTCGAAGTTATCGGTAGGCTCGCCGTCCTTGCCAATACCCATGTCGCCGGTAGCAACGCCACGCACCGCACCATTCTCGTCATAGAGCACTTCCGCCGCGGCGAAGCCGGGGAAGATATTAACCCCTAATTCCTCGGCCTGTTCTGCAAGCCAGCGGCACAGGTTACCCAGGCTGACGATATAGTTACCTTCGTTATGCATTTGCGGCGGGGTCGGCATCGAAATCGAGCCCGACGCGGTCAGGTACTTGAACCGGTCAGACTTGACCGGCACGTTCAGCGGCGCGCCCTTTTCCTTCCAGTCGGGGATTAATTCGCTCAGGCTGCGCGGCTCAATCACCGCGCCGGAAAGAATATGTGCGCCAACTTCAGCGCCTTTTTCAAGGATGCAGATGTTCAGCTCACGGTCCTGCTGCTGCGCCAGTTGCGCCAGGTGAATGCCCATGGTCAGCCCCGACGGTCCGGCACCGACGATGACCACATCAAAATCCATCGCTTCTCTTTCCACGCTATACCTCGGGTAATCAGTTGACCAGGTTAAAGGCCGGCGAATTATAAATCAGTTTTGGGCAAACAAAATAACGTTTTTTAAACCGATTCCCTGTTTTTGAAGGTAATCACGAGCACGTCGCGAAATGCCTCCGCAGTCGGATCGAGCGGCGATATAGGTGTTACGCCGTGATACACCTGGCGATCGTTTACCAGCACCATGTCGAAGGCTTCACGCAAGGTGAACTCGCCGAGCAGCCGGTTATCGAGATCGAAAATCGTGGTTGCTCCACTATCGATATTGACCCGCTTGATCATCACCACGATGACAAAATCTACCCCGTCACGGTGTACGCCTTCCGGTGTTGGTTTGCCCAGCTTGCCGTCGCGTGCCTCGATGCGAAACTGGTGCAGTTCGATATGCCAGTTGTGATTGGCGGTGATCTGGCTGAATATCCTGTTGCCGAACTCAAGCAGCGCGGCGAGCGTGAGACTGTGGTGCAGGTCATCGAGTATCGGCGCGAAATAACGCGCCACCCCGCCGTTCAATGGATTGTAGTCAACGGTCTGATAGTGCGGTTGATAGGGCATTAACTGGGCCTGTTCGCCAGCATTCTGAATGGCGTAGGTCGCATGGCGGCGCTTGCGATACTTGCCGCCATCAGCCATGTATTGATCCTGTTCGAGACGATTCCAGCTGTCCAGGAATCCCTGGTCGTTGCCGATCGGGGTTGCCGCTATGCTGGAGAGTAAATCAATCGCCTGCCCGGATTCGATAAATAAATAATCATCTGCGCTCAGGGATTCGACGATATCGGTTACTTGCAACGCGACAGTCCCGGCCTTGAACAATAAGGTATCCAGTAACTGGCAAAGCCGGCCACGGGCCGGCTACCAGCTTGAAAATCGGCTATCGGCAATTAAGCTTCCAGGTTACCCAACGCGACATCGATTGCGCTAACGATCTCATCAATATCATCTCGCGTACAGATCAGTGCCGGGCTAAGGCAAAGCGTGTTGTTGTACAGGGGCATGCTGCGATTGGTGCGTCCGATCATGACGCCCTGCTTCAGGCAGTCTCCAACAACCGCGGCGGCGACGGATTCATGTACCGGTTCACGCGTTTTGCGATCCTTAACCAGCTCGGCACCGACAAACAGGCCCTTACCGCGCACTTCGCCGATAATTTCGTGCTTGTCCATTAACTCATTGAGACGACCCATCAGGTAATCACCCATCTGGTTGACGTTATCGAGCAGGTTCTCGCGTTCGATGATCTCCATGTTGGCGAGTGCGGCCGCGGGACCACCGGCACATCCACCGAAGGTGCTGATATCACGGAAGTAATGCATTTGATCACTCGGCTCGGCGAGGAATTCGTTGAACAGGTCCTCGGTGGTCGCCAGCACCGATATCGCCGCGTAACCGCTGGCGACGCCCTTGGCCATAGTAACCATGTCAGGCTTGACGCCATAGTGCTGGTAACCAAACCATTTTCCGGTGCGGCCCATACCACAGACAACCTCGTCCATATGAATCAGCACGCCGTACCTGGTACAGATTTCCTGCACGGTTTCCCAGTAACCCTCAGGTGGCAAAATAACGCCACCGCCGGCGGTAATGGGCTCCATACAAATTGAACCGATAGTGTCAGGGTCTTCTGCGAGAATAACCTTCTCCAGATCCTTTGCCGCCTGGACGCCATAATCCGGGTCACCACCACGCGGGTCGCGATAAGCCAGGCAATGCGGGATTTCAACAAACCCCGGGGTGAAAGGACCGTACTGGTCTTTACGCTGCGCCTGACCACCGGCACTTAAGGTCGTAATTGTGGTGCCGTGGTAATCGCGGTCACGATAGATAATCTTGTGTTTCTTGCCGTCGTTTTTCAGGGCAGCGAGCTGGCGCACCAGCTTGAACCCCTTTTCATTGGCTTCCGAACCGGAATTGGCGTAGTAAACGCGGCTCAGTCCAGGCATCTTGTCGATCAGCTTTTCGGCGAACTGGGCACCGGGGATATTGCCGGCGGAGTTGGCGAAATAGCACATCTTCAGGATCTGGTCGCGCACCGCGTCAGCGATCTCTTCACGTCCGTAGCCGACATTTACAGTCCACACACCACCGGAAACCGCATCCAGGTACTCGCGCCCATTGTGGTCTTTAACGCGCAAACCCTTACCTTCGACGATGACCATCGGGTCGGTCGTCTGCCAGGGTTTATGCTGCGAAAGGTGATGCCATAAGTGATTCCGATCACTACCAACAATATCGTTTATGTTTTCTGGTTTCATCGCACTCTCCGCTTTACTGGCTGACTACACAATGGTTAGGGGGAAACAGAGGCTAAATTGAATCGAACAATATACAATAGAGCCAGATTATACCATTTGATGAGACCAATTCCGATATCGATGCAAAACCGAAGCGACCAGATGATGTGGAGCCAGTTATTTCGCATCTCCAAAGACCGCAAAATCAGCTACCAACGCCAGCTGCGCGAAATGATCGTGAGTGCAATCCTGGATGACAAGCTGCCGCTCGAAATCCCGCTACCCTCTTCGCGTGAACTCGCGCGGCATCTGGGCATCGCACGCAATACCGTGGTACTTGCCTACCAGCAACTAATCGACGAAGGCTACCTGGTAGCCCGCGAACGCAGCGGTTACTACATCGATAAAACCATGCTCGCCGGGCGCGTGCGCGTCGAACCGCTCAAATTCGACGGCGAGCACAAGCCGCCTGACTGGAAGCGACATATCAAGTTTCATCCTTCGCAACAGCGCAACATCATCAAGCCAGTGGACTGGAAGAAATACCCTTACCCGTTTTTATTCGGGCAACTGGACCCGGAATTGTTTCCGGTGGCGGACTGGCGCGAATGCTGTCGCCAGGCGCTCAGCGTCAGCGACATCAGGGATGTCACCCCGGATGCCATCGATACCGACGACCCATTATTAATCGAACAGATCCAGGCGCGCATTCTACCGCGTCGCGGCGTCTGGGCGGCACGCGATGAAATCCTGATCACCATGGGTGCGCAACAGGCTTTGTATATCCTCGCCGACCTGATGATCGAGAAAGGTACCCGCGTCGGCATTGAAAACCCGGGTTACCCGGACGCGCGCAACATCTTCGAACTGAATTCTCCCAACATGGTATCGCTCGCGGTCGACGAGCATGGCGTGGTACCGGGTAAGGATTTGAATTCCTGCGAATTTGTTTACCTGACCCCGAGCCACCAGTCACCGACCACGGTGACGATGCCGCTTGACCGTCGTGAGCTTTTGCTCAAACAGGCCGAACAGAATGATTTCCTGATTATCGAAGACGACTACGAAAGTGAAATCAATTTTGTCGGCGAACCAACCCCGGCGTTAAAAAGCCTCGACGGCAGCCAGCGGGTTATTTATGTCGGCAGCCTGTCGAAAACACTCGCGCCCGGCCTGCGTCTGGGTTACATGGTCGCCCCCAAACCGTTGATCAGGGAAGCGCGCGCCTTACGCCGCCTGATGGTGCGCCATCCACCGGCCAACAATCAGCGTATCGTGGCGCTGTTCCTGTCGATGGGTCACCACGATTCGCTGATCCATCGCCTCAGCCAAACCTACAAGGACCGCTGGCAGGTGATGGGTAAAGCGCTCAACCGCTACCTGCCGGAATCGTCACGCATTCCGTCGTTTGGCGGTACATCTTACTGGGTCGAAGGGCCTGAAAATCTCGATACGCGTAAACTCAAAGAAACCGCGCGTGCGGCCGGTATCCTGATTGAATCGGGTGATATCTGTTTCATGCAGGATAATCCGCCACAGAACTTCATTCGTCTCGGCTACTCGTCGATTAGCGCAACCCAGATTGAACCCGGCATCAGGAAACTGGCGCAACTCATCCATGAAATGATCT
>JBATHL010000447.1:0-8635 GCA_049666745.1 Gammaproteobacteria bacterium | reverse complement strand
GGAGTGGACTGCCATCATTGCCCATCGCCAGTTGTCCGACCAGGAATAAATTTTTAGCCTGCAGGACAGACTCGAGCCAGCTGCGCCATTGCATTTTTCCCTGGGGTAAATCAAGATTGGCCGACAGTTGGCGCTTGATTGAAAACGGGCCATGGGTATCTGCCTGCGAAAGACAATAGTCAATACTGGAGAGGATGTTGCCGATCTCACCGCCAATTTGCAGATCACATATGCCCGCCAGTAACTTTACTTCGGCCAGGTTCGGTTCCTTTTTTACCAGGGTCTGAAACAGATCGAACAATACGCGTATGTAGCCGGTAACTGCGGATTCATCTGTTGCGCTTAAAAAAGCAAATTCGTCTTCGTTGAAACGGGATATCCGTTCAGCTTCGTGATCTACATGCGTTTGGCGCAGCAGGTCGGCCAGTATGCGGATCAAGTTATCCGATACTTCGTAGCCGTGGCGATCGCGTAACTGTTCGAAATCCACAATCTTGATGATTGCCATGCAACCGTGGAGGCTTGTTTCTTCCGACAGCGATTGCTGCAACTGGTCGAGAAGATAGCGACGATTGCCGAGATTGGTTAGTTTATCGCGGTACAGGAGTTGCTGATATTGGCTTAAAGTTTTTTCCTGATCATCAAAGATACTTTGTACCTTTGCGACCATCAGGTTCATTGCCTTGACAACGCTTTTTAGCTCGACCGTAGTCGGAATTTTCTTTTGCTGTACAAATTTATTAATGTGGATTGCGTCGGCCTGCGCCTGCACCTGTTGCAATGGCTTTAACAGATAGCGCAACACCAGCCACAGCAATATCATCGATGTCACGAACAACAGGGCGAACCAGCGCAGGGCTGATACCAGGGCCTGGTACATTGTGCTGTAGGCGAAACCAGGATGAATCACCAGGTTGAGTTGTCCGAGCTGAGTCCAGCCTTTCATGATCTGGGTCGTGCCACGTGCGGGCTCGAGAGGCACCAGACGCAGAAACCAGTCGGGTACGCCTGCGATATCGAGATCCTGGCTTTTCTGGTGAATGACCTGGCCATCGATAGCCATCAGTTCAATTTGGGTGTAGTAACCGCTGTCAAACACGGCGTTAAATAAAACTTCAAGCGTGGCCTGGTCGCCACCTTCAGGTAAGTTACTAATCGCGATTCCCAGCGTCGTCGCCATGTCCTGGGCAGTTGTCTGAAGCTGTCCCTGTTGAAAACTGCTGGTACGAGTCAGATCGTTTAACACGATGATCAGCAGTAAGACTAAAAACATAGTCGAGATCAGCAGGGCTATTTGTTTGAATAAGGTCATTGTTTTTCCTTTTGAATATCGGCCAGTAGTTTTTTCCACTTACTGTTTTTAATCTTGTTGGTGGGCAAGGATTTTCCCAGCCCGGCCGATGCATTGGTCAAGAAAAGTGATTTGGCGTTAAAACTGTAAACCGGTAACAAATCCGTTCTCTTATTTGCGCTGAGAATCATGGGATTATAATTATCCAGGATTTGCGGAATGCTCGCCGGGGTAGGGAAGTAACTTAATACCATATGCGCTACATTCTGCTTCAATGCTTTAACATAAGTCAGGTATAGGCGTCCGTCAGGTACGCCAAGCGCACGCAGCGCGAAATACTTGGCGATGACGAAATCTTCGCAATCGCCTTTTTGCGTCCCCAGAAATTCGCTCGGTGTCGCCCAGTAATCCTGTTCGCCCCAGTGAATATGGTCTTCCTGATACTCGAATTGATTGAAAAAACGATTTACTTCAAGTAGTTGTTTTTGTATGTCCTGATTTTTGAGTGTGACCAGTAACTTGTTGATCGCGAGTCCGCGATGGTAGGCTTCGGCAGAGTACTCGGTGTTTAGATTATTTAGCATATCTGTGCTAAGCAGTGGGCCTGCAAGTTGCTGTCCGGGAAATACAACTGCCAACGCGCTACACACGAATACGGCGACCTTTTTCAACACGAAATCTTCCGCCATTGTGCATAGGTGTTAGCGTAATTTCTATAACAATGGGACGATCTGCAAGATTTTACGAAATGTCGCGCCGGGTTATTCAGAGGAGGCTTCCAAACTCACATTACTGCCTCCAAGTGTAGACCAATTGCCGCAATTACGAGTCGGCCTTATTGGGCGGGGCTTTTCGTCTTGAAAATGAACTCACCTCGACGATTTATCGCCTGGCCTGCGGGGGTGGAATTGTCGGCAATCGGGTCTTCCTCTCCCTTTCCGATCGCCTTGATATCGGATTCAGCGATGCCATTGGCGACGAGTAAATTCTTAAGAGCCCTGGCCCTCTTGGCAGACAGGGCTATGTTGTAGGCGTCCGAGCCGATATTGTCGGTGTAAGTGTAGACTTCGATGGTAATGTCTTCAGCGAGCTTAACCTGTTCGATGATAGCTTCCACCTTGGATTTGGATATTTCGGTTAACTCGTCTTCGTCGTAAATGAAATTGACCAGCTGCGTTTCTGAAAGGCTGATAGCCACGCGTTCCCGTACCTTGATCGATACGGTGGCGGTAGCGCTTACAGCGGCGCTCTTGTTGTCAGTGGCCGTATATTTGAAAGAATCCATCCCGATAAATCCTTCCAGGGGCCGATACACCAGGTTACCGTTTTGATCGAACGCCAGGTTCCCCACCACTGGCTGACTTACATCGACGATTTCGAGAACATCTGCATCCGCATCTGAATCGTTGGCGAGTAATTGCGCGGTTGTGATAACCAGTATGCCACTGGTTTCGGTTTCAAATGAATCGTCGGTTAAGGTTGGAGCGCTGTTCTGTTGTGTCGATACTGTTTCTACTTTCGACATTTCGACCGACTCATGACAACCAAATGGATTAACTTCCGCACCGGGAATAGAATTATCGCAATGATCCATCGGATCCAGTTTCTTATCCACATCTTCATCAACAGGTAGTGGCAGTTGGTCGACTTCGTCGGTCGCCAGTCGGGCGACTCTCAATTGCCCATCATCCAGATCGAATTCGACATTTGTGGCTTCAAACAATCTACCAATGCCTTCATAAATGCGATACCTCGCGCCGTATGAGTCAAACCTGGCCACGGCATATTGATTCCTGGTGCGATTGAGTTCGTTTTCAGCGTCGAGCAGGTCGAGCAGGTCGCGCTGACCGATGAAGAACTCTTCACGGTAGGATTCGACGGTCTGTCCAGCCTTAATGACATGAGCATTGAGGAAAATCAGTTGTTGCACCAGCAGATCGTCTGCCGTCCACGACAGGCGCAATGTGTTGATGACCTGACGACGCACCCTGGCGGCGAATTCTTTTTGTTCGTAAACCGCGCTGACCTTTTTCTGGCTCTCGGCATCGTTCTTGCCGCCACTGTAAAAATTGTAGGTGAAGTTAAGCACCAGGCTGGTTTCTTCAGAATCGCCATCCAGATTATCGTCGCGATCCAGGTTATTGCCGTATTCGGTGGCAAGACGCAGGTCAATGTTAGGATAACGGGTTTTCAGCGAGCGCCGATAATCTGACTGGGCTGCCACAATGTTGCTGTCGGCAACTCGCATTGCCGGGTGATCAATGAGTGCCTGGTCCGTGAGTTCCTCAAGTGTTTTTGCCGGTACCGAGGGCAGGTCGGGTTCAAGCAGAGAGTTTGGGTCGACATATCGGCCCAGAATCTGATGTAACTGCGTTGACGAGTCTTCGAGATTGTTTTGCTGAGCGATTAAACTGGCCTGGGCTCCTGCCAGACGCCCCTCGGTCTGTTGTAACTGCGAACGCCTGCCTACCCCGGAAAGATTACGCTCTCTGATCTGGGCCAGAATCTTTTCGTGTGCGGCGACGTTTTCAATTGCAAGCTGGTACAGGCGTCTTTGCTTGAGTACTTCCAGGTAGGCCTGTATCGCGCGTAAACCGATATTGTCGGCAGAGTCGTAGACATCGTAGAGAGCAGCATTTATCCGGGCTTTGCTTTGCGCAATCTGGTTGGTGGTGTCATAACCGTTGAACAGATTCTGCGTCAGCGCTAGTTCGACAGAGGAACTGTTATAGTCGACCGATTCGTTATTGGTCGAGGGCGTTTCAGTGTCGAAGTAGCCCGTAGAAGCCTGCAGGTCGACACTGGGCCGCCAGCCACTCTCGGCGATGGTGCGATCGTTGACGACTCTTCGATACGCGTGGACTTTCTCTTTTACTTCCGGGTGAGCACTAACCGAGTCGACTACCATAGCAGACAGATCCAGCGCTTTTACAGGCGCCAGATATGCAAGTGACAGGAGTAATCCTGTCAGCGCTATCTTCGATGGTAGACCACGATCCTTGGTTGCGTTCATAAAGGGTACCGAATACGGGATTTCGTTACTAATCTCTGGTAACGAGAAACTTTTGCAGGTGTCGATCTTAGCTTTTGTCTATGGCTTTCAGGGAGACATGGCTAACACTTTAAAAGTTTCAAGCTTCTACGGAATAATATTAATAAATGAAATTAAGTTTACGAGTTAAGTTATTGATGATAATAATCTATTTTACATCGTATTCAACAAGTAAATGCCTGGATCAGGGTGTGTACCTGCGGCTTTTGTGACCTATTTAATGTTTTACCAGACCGTGGCAGGCTGAATTTTAGTGTTTAACCGTAGAGAACATAGGCCAAAACTGCCGATGCAGCTAAACCCAGGGCAATGATGATCCAGTCCGAAGAGGTATAGGAGCGCTGGGTTCTCGGCGCCTCTGAGCCCTGGGTTAATACCGTGTAATTCTTCAAATCGGACTCATCGATACTACCTTTGCTTTCAAGCCGTTTAAGCAACTGGGCTCGAATTTCCACATATTGTTCGCGTGATATCAGATCACTCGCGTAGGTTTTGGCGAGAATACGCAATGGCGTGCTGGACAGTCTCATTAGTTCTGAGACTGCGCGTTAATCTGCTTGTTGAGGCTTTGCAGGCGGGTGTCTTCGGGAAACAGTTTCAGGCCGGTAACGATGTAGTTTGAAGCATCCTTGAACTTTCTCCGGGCAATCAGTTTTTCAGATTCTGAAAGGTAGAGATCGGATAACGCTTTATCTTTTAGCAGGTAGTGCTTGGGGTCAACTCGCTTGATAAGTGGAATGACTGTCGTCAGATCCTCACCATTAGTGGTTTTAACCAGCTTCTTGGCATTGAAATACCGTTTGTATAGCGATATCAGACTGTTCATCAGACGATCGCGTTGTTCCTTGACCTGATCCTCGATGGTGGATAGAGCGACTGAATCCGGGTAATGTTTTTTAGCCTGTGAAAGCAGGTTTTGTGCTTGCGGATAATCGTATAAGCCTTCCTTGGGACGAAACACCGAGCGAATCCGGTCGCGATAAAAAGTGATGATTTCGCGGCGTAATCCAACCGAGATAATTTTTTGCTGTTCCGTGTTCAACTGATCCAGCGACCAGATAGTTTCGATCATCAAAGCCTTGTCGCCGTTCTTGATTTGCTGGATCTGATCGTAGATTTGTTGTTCCTCCTGAAACGCGAGGAAAGGTTTGTAACCAATACCGGCGCCGATAATGACCATGAACAGTGCTGCCAGCAGGATGGACTTGGTATGCGATTTCTTGGAGCGCATGCCTTCAGCAAATTTTTCGACCTCATCGATACGTTCTTCACGAACCACCGTCAATGCCTTCATCAAGGTCTTCTGTTGACGTCTATTCAGTCCCTTAATAGGTTTCGGTTTTATGCCGAGCTCCTTGATCTTCGGGGAGGCCACTTTGTTGTACGGATGTTTACCACCAGCGAGCAATTGGTAAGCAACACATGCGAGTCCATAAATATCATCGCGTGGATCAGGATTCATGCCGGCGAACATTTCGGGCGTCGCGTAGGCTGGTGTAACCGCGCTGAGCTTGGCCGGATCAAACATCGTGTTCTCTCGTTCTTCGTCGGTTTGAGTGCTGGCTCTGGCGATGCCGAAATCAAGTAACTTGACGTGACCGTCGTTTAGCAAGAAGCAGTTGCCCGGTTTGAAATCCGAGTGAATCAAAAACTTCTCATGCGCGTAGGAGAGTCCGCTACAAAGTTCTTCGATAATATGTAACGCGTGGTCTAGCTTTAACGGTTTCTTATTAATTTCCTTGATCAGCTGATTCAGGGGTTTGCCCTGTAAATACTCCATCGTCATGAAAACCGTGTTGCCGTCGCGGTCGAAATCATAAACGGTCGCGATATTGGGATGTGCCAGGCGTTGTGCTTTACTGGCCTCGCGTTGTAAGGCGATGAATGATCCCGAGTACTTCTTAAACGCATCGGTCAACACCTTGATAGCGACGTAGGGATCTTTGTCCTGGGCTTCTACCTTCAGTAAATCCTTGGCTTTAAAAACCACGCCCATGCCACCTTGCCCAAGCTTTTCCAGCAGAACGAAACGATCCTTCAGGGTTACGCCGGGGCCGAGATTTTCGTAGCGCGCGGATTTATGTGGTTTTTCTACAATCTTCGGGCTTAGCGGTGAAGCGTCGTCTTCGCTTCTAATTGAAGATTCCGCGGTATCGATTTCCTGCCCACCCTGATTAGTCCTGACGATGACGGTTTTGTCACTCGCATCATCGTCTGCCCCTTCATTGTAAAGATCTGATATATCCGTCAGATGCATGGTTTTATCATCGCCGAAATAGGAGATATCGGTTTCCTGGGTATTTTTCAGCGTCGACTGGATATTAATTTTCGAGATCACCTTCGAAATCTGCGTGAAGCCTTCAGAATCAATCGTGTCATTTGTATATAGCGACTGCAGGTAGCTCTGCGCATCGTTATGACTGCTCGGCATTGCGTCAAATATACTGGCCAGACCTTGCTCCAGGTCGGTGATATTCAGCGCCCCTGCAACATAGTCATTTATCAACGATTCGCAGACTTCAGACATTCTCTTCCTTTTGACAAACTTTCATTGTGATTATCGAGGTATTGTCGGTTCCACCTGCATCCAGCGAAGAGGCCAGTAATGCTTGCGATAGATCGCTCATATCCTCGAAGTTAGACTCGATTATGGGTTCGATTTTACTTTCTTCCAGATCTTTATAGAGCCCATCAGAACAAATGATATAAATATCTCCATCCTGTAAATTAAAATACTCGAAGTCCATGCATAAATTATCATCGATACCTACCGCTTTTAGCACGACATTAGCGGCGGGGTGTTCTTCGGCATCCCTGGCTTCGATTTTCCCCATTCTGACCAGTTCCTCAACATAACTGTGGTCTTCCGTTAGTCGTTCCAGGGTTGCATCCCGGTAACGATAAAGGCGGCTATCTCCCGCCCAGAAGGTAAACAGGAAGTTTTTCCATATATAGACGCAAACTACGGTGCTGCCAATAGTTGCGTTTCGCCCGAGTTTATAAGATTTCTTTCGGATGATTGAGTTTGAGTTTAGTATATTTTCCTCAAGCAACAGAATACTGTCATCCAGCGAAGCATGTTGCTTAAACAGGCTTAAATTGTTGGTTATGGTTTGACTGGCGAAATCACCCGCATGATGGCCTCCCATACCGTCAGCTACGATCCAGACGTTTTCGTCTTCATTTACCAGAATTGAATCTTCATTCTTTGATCTGACGTGTCCGACATCGGTCACGCCGTGGCTAGAAATTTGAAAACTGGTGGGGGATTGCTGATCGTTTTGTGCTGCGTAGCTAGACAATGCATCTCCTGCTCATTGACGGATTATTCTGTCATTTATAGCAATAATAGTAAATTAATCAGAAAATGATATGTGTAACGTGAAGAAGCACGCATAACTTGATGAATATTTTAGACAAGAGATGGGAAAATTTTGACCTAAATTATTAATCAGTGAGTTTCTTCCACTTGATGACTGCGACAAATGCTGATGGTATCAATGCGATAAACCAGGCTGACCTGGACGGTTTTGACTATTTAGCCGGTTTTAGTGATCGGGCTTAATTATGCATTCTGATTTGGCATAAGTTTGTTATCATAACAGGCAGTCGATGACCGGCTGCTTTTTTTTGGATGATGACATGACGCGAATGGTGCAGTGCGTAGTACTGGGAGTGGAAGCCCCTGGACTTGATCGAGTGCCTTACCCCGGCGAACTCGGGCAACGCATCTATGAAAATGTTTCTGCCGACGGGTGGGCGAAATGGATCGAGCGTCAGACTATGATTATTAATGAAAATGGTCTGTCGACAATAGACCCGGCCAGCCTTGCGTTGCTCGAACAGCATATGCTCGGGTTTGTGTTCAAGGAAGGGGATCTGGGACAACAGCCGGAGGGTTTCCGACCGCCGGGTGCGAAAAAATAGCGTATCCAGATCGATTTACTCAGACAGCTAGATTCTCTAGTTCCCATTTTGGTTGAGTAATGAAGCGTAACTTTGCATATGCACTTTTCAGCGCTGCATGGGTTTGCTCAAACTCGGGTGCCTGGGCGAAGATAAAACCCAGGTAACTTGCTCCCTCGGGCAGTGGAATTAGTTCGTATCCTGGATTTATGTGAATTTCAATATCGCGAATGAACTCGGTTTGCAGTGCTGCGGTCAATCCTTCTACCCGTTTCAAAATACCCGCGTCGGTAATTGGAATCATCAGCACGCCGGCGGATTCGCCTGCTTCATCGGCATGCGGTGCCAATCCGCACATACCCCGGATGACCAGTTCTTCCAGTTTC
>JBATHL010000446.1:0-6887 GCA_049666745.1 Gammaproteobacteria bacterium | reverse complement strand
CGAACCGCTCGCCGACAACACTCCCTGCGCGGTAGAGGCGCAGTTGAAAGATCAGACTGGAGAAACGGTAAGCCTGGTGCGGGTCACCTGGCTAATCGGATATAAGTCTGTATGAATATTGAATCCGGTGTAAGCATCATGCAACATCTACTTGCTAAGCAGGGCTGAAAACAATGCAAGATACCTTGATTTACATCCATGATCCCATGTGTAGCTGGTGCTGGGGCTTTGAACCCACTCGCCGGAAAATATTCGAGGCCCTTGCGGGACGGATGCAGATCAGGCGCATGGTCGGTGGCCTGGCACCCGATTCTGATGCACCGATGCCCGCAGCAATGCGCTCAATGTTGCAGCAAGCCTGGCTTCGGATCGAACAAACCATACCGGGCACAAAATTCAATTTCGAATTTTGGGAGAAATGTTCACCACGCCGCTCGACCTACCCGGCAAATCGAGCCGTGATTGCGGCCCGGGAGCAGGGCGACGAGTATGACGCAAAGATGACGGCGAGGATTCAGCGGGCCTACTATCTGGAAGCAAAAAATCCTTCCGATAATAGTACGCTGATTGAATTGGCGGCAGATATCGGCCTCGATAGCGAACAATTTTCTGCAAGCCTGGTAGCCGATTCTACTCAGGAGAAGTTAAGTGCAGAAATTCAGGCCACGAGAGAAATGGGAATCGACAGCTTTCCAAGCATGGTTGTGCTGAAGGCGGGCGGGTTGCGCCATATTGGTTTAAATTACACCTATCCCGAGGTGATGTTGAGGGAGATTGAAGCCGCCTAAAGGATCGCGTCCCTGATTTCCTCAACCTCGATAACGCCACCGGTCATACTGATTTCTTCAATACTATCACGCATACCCAGGCGGTCTAGCGCGGATACCTGGCTCTGATCGATCCCGGCTAGCGGGTGGCTATCATCGTCAAGCGTTTGCAACAGCGCGACCTGGACGATGTCGACATAGTCAGCTTTACCATTATCGCCATTGCGATCAATGTTGAGGTGCTCAGCCGGAACTTTTATCAGGGCGTCGCTAAAACCCCACATCTGCAGTATCCGGCTGCCCACCACCGGGTAGAGACTGTAGAGTAATTCTTCGAGTTCCTGAACGTTGTTGAGCAAGGCAGGATCAGATTCTGCTTTTACCAGGATAGGGGAGAGACCTATCGAATGGGTTAAACCCGCCAGCAGGGCACTATCTGATTCCAGGTTAGTCGAAGTTTTTGCAATCACTGCGCTTAAGGCGGCGACATCGGTACTCTGTTTCCATGCCTTACGCAGGTAAAGATCCACAACCGGATGGGTAGCCTGAAATAATTGCTTCATCACCAGGCTGGTCGCGAGGCTGCGAACCGTGTTCAGGCCCATGCGCATGGCCGCAGCCTGCACGGTTTCAGCTGGATTGATACCCCGGTAGAGTGCCGAATTACCTACCTGAACGATGCGCGCAGACAGCGATGCATCAGTCTCGATAATCTTGGCGACGTCGGTTATCGACGCATTGTCATCGTCGGCGGTTTCGCGAACCCGGATTGCGACCTCGGGCAAAGTGGGGAGCGGCAGGCGATCATTTTCCAGATCGTCGATAATGGATTCCGGCGTAATACTCATGGTTTCTCGAGGAGTTAAATCTTGTAACCTCGAGTATAGATGTCATTTTTTATTTCGCAGATCGAAGCCGATTAATTATCCAGCGAATAGGGCAGGTCCACATTTTGAATGCTGGTCTGTGGCTGTTTTAACAACTGTAAACTGCCTGCATCTGCCTTGTTAATCTGCGCGATGTAAAGGCAGTGACAGACGCCATCCTGATCAAACTCTGCATCGACTACCTGACCGCTACCGTCGATTTCTGTTTTACCCCAGGAAACCAGTTCGTCACCCGGTAACGGCAGGCTATCAGTTTCAAGCCGGGCCAGGAACATACGGCGCTTCAACTTCCCCAGGTATTGCATACGAGCGACTATTTCCTGGCCGGGATAGCAACCCTTTTTGAAACTGACAGCATCCAGTACACCGAGGTTGGCCATCTGCAAGACGAATTGTTCCGCGGTTTGAGGATAAATTGCGGGCATGCCGGCCTTTATTTCGGCGAGGCGCCAGGACGAAAATCCCGCCACCTGTAACTGGTTGGCAAATCCATTCCACAATTCAATTGCCTCGTCAGCAGACAGGCACATTACCAGGTAGCGCCGCTGCGTTCCCAGTGGGTCTAGCTGTAGTGAAATCACCGAATCGTTTTGCAGTACCGCCCCGGGTTGCGCCGCTAGCAGGGGATGCCCGGTAACCTCGGCACGATCGGTTTGCAGTGCAATCCGCGCAAAATAGTCGCTGGCATCCGCTAGCGTTACCTGTGCTTGCACGATGTATTTGTAAAGCGTTTCCAGCAATGGCATTACCATCGCTCTTGCGGTTATAAGAATGTAACCGTTCGAAACTTGAACGACGCGAAATATGCCCAGCATTCTTCCCTTGGGGGTCGAGTATGAACTTAGTTGCGAACGGGACTCATCGATAAAGTCGATATCATTGCTTAACTGGTTTTGCAGGAAATCACGGGCATCAGCGCCGTTGACCAGAATCAACCCGAGTTCATCGGCCGCGCAGACAAAGTTTTCGCTTACTCTAATATCGCTTTGCCTGGCGCTGAATTCTTGCCACTGCTTCATGTTGTTTTACTCTGCTGTTGAATAGCCCAGTCAATATGGTGCTGAATAAATCCGCTATGCTGAGCGTAATCCTGCTTCAAGGTAGCTACTATATGTGGATCATGCCCGGCATTTCCAAGCGCAATCACAATATTACGTAACCAGCATTGATAGCCGATTCGGCGAATCGCGGAGCCTTCCATTATTTGCATAAAATCGGCTTCGGACCAGCGATAGCAATCTAACAGGGAGATATTATCGAGTCCATGGCGTGGTTGGAAATCGGCTTCAGAGCTGAACTTTGCGAAACGATTCCACGGGCATACCAGCTGGCAATCATCGCAACCATATATGCGGTTGCCGATGGCTTCGCGAAACTCTACCGGAATGGCCGAGCGATGCTCGATAGTCAGATACGATATGCATCGCCTCGCATCGACCCAATAGGGCTCCACGATCGCTGCGGTAGGACAGATATCGATACAACTGGTGCAACGACCACAATGGTTCGCCAGTGGCGCATCGACTTCAAGCAGCAAATCGGTATATATCTCACCGAGGAAAAACCAGGATCCGTGTTCCCTGTGTAACAGATTACTATGCTTTCCCTGCCAGCCGATGCCAGCCTTGGCAGCCAGCGCCTTTTCCAGCACGGGGGCACTGTCGGTAAAGACGCGATAGCCCATATCTCCAGAAATCTCCATGATTCTGTCGGCAAATTTCTGCAGTCGTTTTCGCATCATCTTGTGATAGTCACGACCCAGTGCATAGCGGGAAATATAGGCCAGGCTGCCATGATCGAGCAGATCCAGAGGGTTACGCTGTTCCACCGGCAGGTAGTCAAGTCGCACACAGATAACCGATATCGTATTCGGCACCAGTTCAGCAGGATGCAGGCGCATGTCGACATTACGCTCCATGTACGTCATTTCACCGTGAAAATTACGCGCAATCCACCGAGCGTAATGCCGGTGATGCGGATCGAGCTCTACGTCGGTGATTCCAACTTGTTGAAATCCCAGTTCGTGCCCGATTTGTTTTATGATTTGTGAATTCGACAATGGGTAATTTTTGGCAGACAGACCGGTTTATTCGCGCGGATGCGGGTGCATCTTTCTTTGCGGCTGGTACAATATCTTATTTTTAGCCAAACCTGAAATGTCTATCTACATTGCAATCGCAATAGGCGGTTCATTGGGTGCAGTTTCCCGTTACTGGATGTCGTCCACGACCTATCAATGGCTCGGTCAGGGATTCCCGTATGGCACCTTAACGGTAAACCTGCTCGGATCGCTGTTGATGGGATTTCTGTCGGTGCTGCTGGTGCATCGTTTTCAAGTCAGTGAAGCCATCAGGATCGGGCTGCTCGCCGGATTTCTGGGCTCATTCACAACCTTTTCAACCTTTGCCATGGACACGCTACAGCTTGCCGGAAATGAAGCGATCATTAAAGCGCTCATCTATATCTTGCTCAGTGCCGTACTGTGCATTCTCGGTGCCTGGGCCGGCCTGGTTACCGCAAAACAAATGATTTAATAAAATGCTTGATTCAAAAATATTACGCAGTGATCTCGATAGCGTGGTCGCAAAACTGCAAATTAAAAACTTCGACTTCGATGTCGCTGCTTTCAGTCAACTGGAAGAGCAGCGCAAGTCCTTGCAGGTATCCACGCAGAACCTGCAGGGTGAGCGCAATAGTCGTTCCAGGGCTATCGGCGATGCGAAGGCAAAAGGTGATGACATTCAGCCGCTGCTGGACGACGTGGCCAACCTCGGAGATCAGTTGAAAACTGCTGAAGCCGAGTTAGGTGAGTTGCAGGCCCGGCTCGATGAACTATTGCTGGATGTCCCGAATCTACCCCACGATTCGGTACCAGCCGGGAATAGTGAAGCTGACAATATCGAGGTACTGCGATGGGGCGAGCCTCCAGAGTTTGATTTCGAACCCAGAGATCATATTGATCTCGGTCAGGCCCTTGACGGCATGGACTTTGAACGCGCGGCCAAACTCTCTGGAGCCAGATTTGTGACCATGACCGGCGCGCTGGTAACGCTGCATCGAGCATTGATTCAATTCATGATAAACCAGCATATTCTGCAACACGGTTATACGGAAACCTACGCTCCTTACCTGGTAAATGAAGCCACACTCATCGGCACCGGACAATTGCCCAAGTTCAAAGAGGATCTGTTTCACATCGATTCCGAGAATCACAACCTGTACCTGATCCCGACTGCCGAAGTACCGGTTACAAACTTCGTTGCCGAAAGCATTGTCGAAGCTGACCAGTTGCCACTGAAGTATGTTGCACATACGCCGTGTTTTCGTTCCGAGGCAGGTTCCTATGGTAAAGATACGCGTGGCATGATCCGCCAGCATCAATTTGAAAAAGTTGAACTTGTGCAAATCGTCAAGCCTGACGATTCGATGGCCGCCCTCGAAGAACTTACCGGTCATGCCGAAACAATCCTGCAAATGCTGGGGCTCGCCTATCGCAATGTAATATTGTGTGGTGGTGATCTCGGCTTTGCTTCTACCAAGACCTATGATCTCGAAGTCTGGTTACCCGGGCAGAATACTTACCGGGAAATTTCATCCTGTAGCTGCATGACCGATTTTCAGGCACGCCGGATGAAGGCCCGCTGGCGGAACCCTGAAACCGGTAAACCGGAACTGGTGCATACCTTGAATGGCTCCGGGCTCGCGGTCGGTCGCAGCCTGATCGCCATCATGGAAAACTACCAACAAGCCGACGGCAGTATCAAAATTCCCGATGTATTGCAGCCATACATGCATGGCATGACTGAAATTCGGGGTTAAAAAGCTATACTGTGCTGGAACACAACGGATTTGGTAGTCCAGATGAAACTGTTCATGAAACTTATGATTGCGGCACTATTCATAGCTTTGCTGTTGCCGTTTACGCTGTTGAAAGATGACGATGGGGATACGCTGATGAGTTTTTCAGATTTCAGCCTGCCCGATATCTCCATGCCGAGTATCTCGATACCGGATTTGCCGACGTTTTCCGGTAGTAAGGAAATAACGCCCTCCAGCGATGATGATCTGAGCGGTAAGGATATTTTTTACAAATGGTATGACAGCGAAGGTAATATACAGTTTACTACCGAACCACCACCGGATGGTATCGACTATACACTCAAGGGATTTGATCCCGATGCAAACGTGATTCAGGCGGTAAAGATTCCAGCCAAAGAACCGGCCGCGGAAGAACCGAAACCAGTCCGGGAACAATCTGCCGGCCCCGAGGATGAGGTTAATCCGTATTCAGCGGATAGTATTAAAAAATTATTTGAAAAAACTGAAAACATTGAGAAGTTACTTAATCAGCGAGCCAAAGATCAAGAATCCGCAATAAACCAATGAGAGAAATCCGAGCATGAAATTAACAACATTTATTCTACTGGCGTTGTTCAGCATCAATGTGAACGCGGCAGGAAAAAGCGCATATATAAATTCCAAGTTGCTGCTTGAGAAATCACCGCAGGCCATTGCCGCGAACGACAGATTGCAAAAGCAATTTGGCGACCGTGATCAAAGCTTACGCAAGCTCGCGCAGGACATACAGAAGATGGAACAAACTTTCAAGAACGATAGCGCGATCATGAGTGACGAGCAAAAGAAGAAGGCCGAAGATAATATCATCCAGAACAAGCGCCGCTTCCAATTTGAGCAGCAATCTTTGAAAGAAGACTTGCAGGCCAAGCAGAGAGAGCTGTTGCAGGAACTACAGGTATCAATCAAAGATGTTATTCAGGCCTATGGCAAAGCGAATGGATATGATTTCATATTTACCGACTCCAGTATTGCCTATGCCAGCGATGCCGTAAACATCACCGAAGAAATTATCAAGGAACTAGAAAAATAATCGGCCAGTTTGACCCGGAGCATTGGCATGCTCCGGGTCAAACTTTCAGGCTATTCCTGACCTGCACCAGTTGAACTGGCGGCAACCTCTGTAGCTGCAGATTTGGCAGGGTCAACCTTTGCTTTCAAATCAGGTTTTTCGACACCTGCTTTAACCGCTTTTTCAACTTTCGCCTTTGCCGGCGCAGATTCAGGCTTTGCACCCGTTCCGCTGGTATCTTTCGATTTGTCGTCTACTCTGGTTGTTTCACCTTGCTGAGGCTTGCTCTCTGACTGAGGCTTGCTCTCTGACTGAGGCTTGCTCTCTGACTGGGGCTTGCTCTCTGACTGGGGCTTGCTCTCTGAC
>JBATHL010000445.1:0-4116 GCA_049666745.1 Gammaproteobacteria bacterium | reverse complement strand
GTATCCTCTACCATGCCGGTATCGAAACTGGAGTATTCCCGCTGTTGATCTTCATGGGCGTGGGTGCGATGACCGACTTCGGTCCATTGCTGGCACGGCCCAGCCTGATGATCCTGGGCGCCGCCGCTCAGTTCGGCATCTTTTTCACGCTGTTCGGCGCGATTGCGATGAACCTGATTCCCGGCATTGAATTCAGCATGGCCGACGCCGCGGCCATCGCCATCATCGGCGGCGCGGATGGCCCGACCGCGATTTACGTCGGTTCGCGCCTGGCACCGGACCTGCTCGGTGCGATCGCGGTGGCGGCTTACTCCTACATGGCGCTGGTGCCGATCATCCAGCCACCGATCATGAAGTTGCTCACCACCGAAGAAGAACGTCAGACCAGGATGACGCAATTACGCAAGGTCTCCAAACTTGAAAAGATCCTGTTTCCGTTGATTCTGCTGGTAGTCACGATTCTGCTGTTACCCTCCGCTACCCCGCTGGTAGGCATGTTGTGCTTCGGCAACCTGCTCAAGGAGAGCGGCGTGGTCGATCGTTTGAGCAACACCGCGCAAAATGAATTGATCAATATCGTCACCATCTTTCTCGGTCTCGCGGTCGGCTCCAAGCTCGCCGCGGACAAGTTCCTGAGTGCAGAGACCCTGGGCATTCTGCTGCTGGGGATGGTCGCGTTCTCGATTGGAACCGCAGCCGGCCTGATCATGGGCAAAATCATGTATCGCCTGAGCGGTAAAACGGTTAATCCGTTGATCGGGGCGGCCGGGGTATCTGCGGTGCCGATGGCGGCGCGGGTGGCCAACAAGATCGGCCTGCAGGCTAACCCGCAAAACTTCCTCTTAATGCACGCGATGGGCCCGAACGTGGCCGGCGTCATTGGTTCGGCCGTGGCCGCCGGCGTACTCCTCGCCATCGTCGGCTAGCTCTCCCTTGTAACCCGTAAGCTGTACCTGTCAATTTAAAAAGTCATTCCCGCGCAAGCGGGAATCTCGAGAACAATTAATAGGGGACAGACCACGTTAATCTATCCCATGCACACCAGAGTAATATAAAGTGGCAATAAACGTGACCTGCCCTCCTTTTTAATGTCCGGAACAAACAACTGATAGCAGGTTCACTAGCGTGCTAAAGCTACCTCGGGAGTAAGTACGCAAAAGTGTAGCGAGGCATGGAAGCCGCGGTCCGACGTTTCGGGCTCCAAGCGATCACAGGGATGTGCCAAACGGCGCTTTTTGCCGTTTGGAAGCGTCTTTTGCGCGCTTTACCCCGGGATAGCGGCGGGGGGGGTTTTAAGTGGTGGTGGAGCGCTGCAGGGTTTCCCAGTCCTGGCCGAGACCGACTGCCGCGTCAGACGGTTCGAGCATACCCTTGTCCTTGATGATATCCGCCGCGCGTTCGGCCAGCATGATCGTGGGTGAATTCAGGTTACCGTTAGTGATAGTCGGGAAGATCGACGAATCGACCACGCGTAAAGCCTCGATACCGCGTACCCGGGTCGTCGAATCAACCACCGCCATATCATCTTCACCCATGCGGCAGGCACAGGACGGATGGTAAGCCGACTCGACTGCAGAGCGCACAAAGGCGTCGATTTCATCATCGCTCTGCACGGCTTCGCCCGGCTGGATCTCGGAGTCTCGATAAGTGTCCATCGCCGGCTGGCTAATGATCTCACGCGTCAGCCTGACACAGGCACGGTAGGCTTCGATATCCTCCTCGGCCTGCAGGTAATTAAAGATAATTTCCGGCTTGTCCTGCACGCTCGGTGTGCGCAGCTTGACGGTACCTCGACTGAAAGGCTTGTTATGGCCCACATGCACCTGGAAGCCATGCCCATCGAAGGCGGCGTTGCCATCGTAACGCATCGCCCCGGGCAGAAAGTGATACTGGATATCAGGCCACTTGATGCCGGGCTTGGAACGGATGAAGGCGCAGGATTCAAAATGGTTGGTCGCCCCCAGTCCGGATTTGCTCAGTAACCAGCGGCTACCGATTAGAAATTTGCGCCAGGGGTTCAGTTCGGCATTGAGGGTAATCGGTTGCTTACAGCGGAACTGGAAATAAAACTCGAGGTGATCCTGCAGGTTTTCCCCAACCCCCGGCAAGTCATGCACCACGTCGATACCTGCCTGCTGCAGTACCGCAGCCGGGCCGATACCGGAAAGCTGCAACAAATGTGGCGACGCGATCGGGCCGGCGCTCAAAATAACTTCGCGCCGTGCACTCAGGCTTTGCTGGTTGCCATCACGGATGAATTCGACCCCGCTGGCGCGCTTGCCGTCGAGCAGGATGCGCTGACTCAGCGCACCGGTAATTACTTTCAAGTTAGGTCGTTGCAAGGCCGGCTTCAGATAGGCATTGGCGGCAGACCAGCGTACGCCATTTTTGACCGTCATATGCATCGGCCCAAATCCTTCCTGTTGACGGCCATTGTAATCGTCGGTCTTCATGTAACCGGCTTCCTGGCCCGCTTCGATAAAGGCCCGGTACAGCGGGTTTTGCATATTATTGCCGTTGTTAACTGCCAGCGGTCCGTCCTGGGAGCGGTACTCGTCACTGCCAAAAGCCCACAGATCAGCCTTTTTGAAATAGGGCAGGCAATGACGGTAGCCCCAGTCCTTCGCACCCTGCGCTTCCCAGTCTTCGAAATCCATGGCATGCCCCCGAACGTAGACCATACCGTTGATCGAGGACGAACCGCCAAGCACCTTGCCGCGGGGGCAATGCATGCGCCGGTTATCGAGATAGGGTTCGGGCTCCGACTCGTAAAACCAGTTATACTTTTTCATGTTCATCGGAATCGATAGCGCGGTCGGCATCTGGATAAAGATGCTGTTATCGCTGCCGCCGAATTCGAGCAATGCGACCGTGGTATCCGGATCTTCACTGAGACGATTCGCCAGTACGCAGCCCGCGGATCCCGCACCGATGATAATGTAATCGAAAGACTGTGCCATACCCGGCTATCCCGAACAGCCCGGCGACCTGTTATTCCTTTTCTGGATTGCCATCAGTTTACTCAGGAGTTGTATTCAGAATATACATCGCTTCAAGCAGATCAGGAACCTTTGTAATGTACTTGCCAAACCATTGCTTATACACCTTTTTAATATCACCACTTCGACTTAAACGCGACAATACGCGATCAGCCACTAGCCGAAAATCAGCATCGTTTCGTCTAACCGCGAGGGCGAAAGGTTCAAATGAGAAAACCTCCTCTGAAACCGCGAACTGCTTCGGATCCATATGGGTAACAACAAGGCCTATCAACACAATCTGGTCAGAAGCGAATGCGGCCACTTCGCCTTTGATGATTAAATCCATACCCTCGGCAGCTGAATCTACAGGGACAACTTTGGCGTCGTTGGCCTTTTTCCTAAGAGTCTTTCGCAGGATATCGATCGTGGTGGTGTCTTTCACGACCGCAACTTTCTTGCCCTTAAGATCTGAAATTCCTTTTACTTCGGTAGATTTAAGGCTAAGCAAAGCAGCTCCGGTAATAAACGTGAGCTGCGTGAAATCGACTAACTCTGAGCGCGACAGCGTTTTGGTCGTGGCCCCGCACAGAATATCAATCGTATTATTGCTCAGGGCCTCAAAGCGGTTAGAGGCAGTGATGGGTACATACTTAGGAGCAATATTGGGGTTTTTCAGCATGCTTTTTACTTCATTCACTATGTGCAAGCAGAGTTCGATAGAATACCCGACCGGTTGTTTGTCCTTATTCAAAAAGGACATCGGGGGTTCAGTTTCACGATATCCAATGCGTATTGTTTCGCTTTTTTTAATTTGTTCAAGCGTGGAAATATCTGCTGCAAAACCTGTTCCTGAAACCAGCATCGAGATTAGTGCTATAAGTGCGATCGTATACTTCATGTCGTAGTCCCTGGTGATAATTTATCTAGCAAAACGGCAACCCGGTAGTTCCTTACAAGTATGGAAACTATACCCATGTCCCGAATTGCATCTGCGCCTATGTTAACGGAGCTTTAGTAACACCGCTATACCTTGATGCTTCCGCCCTGTGAACTCATGCGGCCTCGATCGATATCTACAGGTAAACAAATTTCGCAGTTGCAGTGGCGGGTTCAACTAATCACTGAAGGATCCACC
>JBATHL010000444.1:0-3041 GCA_049666745.1 Gammaproteobacteria bacterium | reverse complement strand
GTAGTAAAACCCTGCAGGCCTCGGTGACCAGCATTCGCTCTGTATTGTGGGAAAATTTCAAGCCTAATTTTTTCTTGATCGCGAATTCCGAATTGATCGCAGACATGCCTCAGACCTGGTTGCTGAGCGCACTGATCAAGGACAGGCACAAGGCCGATTTAAAACAACTATTACAGCGCTATCCTTCAATCACGCTGCTCGACATCAGCGAGTTGATGGCGCGGGTGAAGGCTATTGTCGAAAAGGCCACCGTGGCTTTACAGTTCTTTTTCCTGTTTGCGCTCGCCTCGGCGACGATTGTCCTGCTGGCGGCTATTCAGACCGGCAGGCATGAACGGGAAGTCGAATCTTCACTGCTGCGCGCATTGGGTGCACATACCAGTCAGTTGTATCGCGTGCATGTGCTCGAGTTCACTCTGATGGGCGTGCTGATCGGGTTCTTTGCGGCCGCTATCGCCAGCATTGCAGGTTGGGCGGTCAGCGTTTACTTTTTTGATATCGAATATCATTTCTCGGCATCACTGTGGGGCTATAGCCTGGTGTCGGCCTGCCTGGTGCTGACACTTGCCGGCACCCTGGTGAGTCGCAGGGTCTATAATATATCACCGATGAAGATACTGCGTTCCTGATTCATCTGATCATGAATTCCGTTAGCAACAAACCATTTATTGCTGCAGTCACCAGCCAGTTTGGCTGGAACGATCAGTTCGCCAGCGCGCTCGACTATGCGTCCAGTGTCGAGCATCCCGACAAAAGCCGGCCTTACAGTATCGATGTAGCCCGACGTGTTCTCGAAATGGGTAGTGACAGCGATACGGTGATTGCGACCCTGTTAAGTGATCCCGGTTTGCGCGATGTGCTCGATGGCAAGCGCATTGAAGCCGAGTTCGGTAGTAAAATTGGCCAGTTGACCCAGGGCGTGAACCAGTTGAACACGCTCAAGGAAGGTACGCAGACGCGAATCGATAGTCCTGAACAGGCGGAAAAACTGCGCCGCCTGTTGATGGCAATTATCAGCGACGTACGCGTTATGTTGATCAAGCTGTGCTACCGGGTCGAACGCCTGCGCCTGTTGAAATATGGTGACTATGAGCAACGGCGCCGGGTCGCACAGGAAACCCTGGATATATACGCGCCACTGGCCAATCGGCTTGGCATGGGTTTGCTTAAATGGGAACTCGAAGATCTGGCTTTTCGAGTGCTGGAGCCGCAGGGTTACAAGCGAATCGCGAAGCTACTCGAAGAAAAACGCAGCGAACGGGAAGCTTTCATCGAGCAGTTCACGACCCGGCTCAAGCAGCTACTGGAAGATCAGGAACTGACCGCGAGCGTGGAGGGCAGGGTCAAGCATATTGTCAGCATCTGGCGCAAGATGCAGCGAAAAAACCTGGAATTTCATGAACTCTTCGACGTTCGCGCGGTGCGCATCCTGGTTGATTCGGTAGCCGACTGTTACGCTGTTCTTGGCGTGGTGCACACCACCTGGCAGCATATCCCGAGTGAATTCGACGACTACATAGCCAACCCCAAGAATAATGGCTACCAGTCGCTGCACACCGCGGTTGTCGCTGAAGACGGTAAAATTGTCGAGGTGCAGATCAGGAGTTTCGAGATGCATGAAAATTCTGAACTCGGGGTTGCTTCGCATTGGCGCTACAAGGAAGGTGCGAAACTCGATCAGCGGATGGAATCCAACATTGCGCAGATGCGTGATCTGCTGCAGGGTTCCGCGGAGGAAGTTTCGGATGCGATATCGGAAATTTCAACCGAATTGTCCAATGATCGCGTCTACGTGTTTACGCCGACCGGGCAGATAATTGATATTCCACAGGGCGGAACGCCACTCGATTTTGCCTACAGTATTCACTCCGAAGTTGGCCATCGTTGCCGCGGCGCCAAGCTCAATGGTCGAATCGTTAACCTGACCACGGTGTTACAGACCGGTGACGAAGTCGAAATACTGACCACCAAAGAAAGTCGCCCCAGCCGTGACTGGATGAATAAAAATCTAGGTTTTATCAAGTCTGCCGGGACCCGATCCAAGGTGCGCAACTGGTTTAATCACCAGGATTTTGAACAGAACCTGCTGGACGGCAAATCGATCTATGATCGTATATTGAGTAAATACTCGATTCACAATGCGAATCTGAAACAGCTGGCAACGCATTTCAAACGCAAGGAAAGCGACCAGTTTTTCGCTGATATCGGTCGTGGCCTGATCACCTCGGCACAAATTCTGGGATTCTTGCAAACCGATCCTGATCAGGATCCGTTCAAAAAAGTTAAAAAGGAAAGCAAGTCACCCACATCCAAAGATGACGTGAGTGTCCAGGGCGTCGGTAACCTGATGACCCAGTTTGCGCGTTGTTGCAAACCTGTGCCGGGCGATGAGATCATAGGGTTCATTACGATCAATAGTGGCATTTCAATACACAAGCGCAGCTGTTCGAATATCCTGTCGTTGCCGGAAGCAAAGCACCAGCGTTTGATAGAGGTTGAATGGGGTCATCAAAATGATTCGGTTTACCCGGTTGAGCTAAGCATGACTGCTTACCAGCGTACCGGACTGATGCAGGACATCAGCACAATTTTGGCCAACCTGAAGATTAACCTGTTAGACATCAATTCCAGCACTAATAAAATCGAACAGATGGTGCATACCCGTATGACCATGGAAATTCGCAGCGTCGATGAACTGGTCGTTATTATTGACAAGTTATCGCAATTGCCTAATGTGCAAGACGTTAGAAGAATTGCCTGAGATGCAGGCGAAACATCAAATGTTGGACCAGAATGATAGTAAACCAGCAGTCAGGCGGCGCTTCAGTGTAGCGCCGATGATGGACTGTTCGGACCGGCATTCCCGATATTTCCTGCGCCTGTTTTCTAAAAACATACTGTTGTATACCGAAATGGTTACCGCCGCAGCTATCTTGCATGGCGATCGTGACCATCTGCTCGGCTTCAGTGACGCGGAGCATCCACTGGCGGTTCAACTGGGCGGATCGGACCCGGAGCAGCTTTACCGTGCAGCGCAGATT
>JBATHL010000443.1:0-3273 GCA_049666745.1 Gammaproteobacteria bacterium | reverse complement strand
GCGATTCCGGCTACCGGCACGCTGCTCGATCTCGAAGATGCCAAGACCGACGCCGAGATCACGGTGCAGGTTACCGGCATTCAGTGGAAATGGAAGTACACTTTTGTTGATGATGATGTCAGCTTTATCAGCAGCCTGGCGCAAAGCAGCCGCGACGTGATCAAAGATCCCACCGGCAATGAAAACTACCTGCTCGAAGTCGACAAGCCACTGGTATTGCCGGTCGGCAAGAAGATCCGCTTCCTGTTTCATTCCGACGACGTAATCCACGCCTGGTGGGTGCCTGAACTTGCGGTCAAGCAGGACTCGGTTCCCGGGTTTATCAATGATTCATGGGCAACCATCGAGGAACCCGGTGTGTACCGCGGCCAGTGCGCCGAGTTGTGCGGCAAGGACCATGGTTTCATGCCCATCGTCGTAAATGCCGTTAGCGAAGCCGAGTACGAGGCATGGTTGACCGGGATGAAATCCGAAGCCGCTGCTGCTGCCGCGGCAGCCGACCAGGAATGGTCGATGCAGGATCTGCTGGCGAAAGGTGAAAGCGTCTACCAGGCCAACTGTGCGGCCTGTCACGGGCCTACCGGTGCGGGAATTCCGGGTGCCTTTCCGGCGATGACCGGCAGTGCAATTGTCATCGGTGATGCTGCGGGTCACATTGATATTGTAGTTAACGGCAAGGCCGGCACCGCGATGTCGGCGTTCAAGACGCAACTGAATGATGTCGATATCGCTGCGGTTATTACCTATGAGCGCAATAGTTTGGGCAACAGCGTGGGTGATACAGTCCAGCCATCCGCGATCAAGAATGCAAGATAAGGGGAATTACTAGATGTCTACTGAAATTACACACGACGGTCACGACGCGCACGACGACCATGATCATCACGGTCCCGCCAAGGGTCTGATGCGTTGGGTATTCACGACCAACCACAAGGATATCGGCACGCTCTACCTGTGGCTCGCATTCATCATGCTGCTATATGGTGGTTCGATGGCTATGGTGATTCGTCTTGAATTGTTCCAGCCTGGACTGCAATGGGTCGAGCCTCATTTCTTCAACCAGATGACTACCATGCACGGCCTGGTGATGGTTTTCGGTGCGATCATGCCGGCCTTCGTCGGGCTCGCTAACTGGTTGGTTCCAATCATGATCGGGGCGCCGGACATGGCGTTGCCGCGGATGAATAACTGGAGCTTCTGGATCTTGCCCTTCGCGTTCACGATGCTGGCGTCAACCACATTTATGGAAGGTGGAGCCCCGGCTTTCGGCTGGACCTTTTACGCACCGCTATCGACCACCTTTGCGCCGGATACGACCGACTTCTTTATCTTTGCGGTGCATTTAATGGGTATCTCGTCGGTTATGGGCGCGATTAACGTTATCGCGACTATCCTGAACATGCGTGCGCCGGGCATGACATTGATGAAAATGCCGCTGTTCGTGTGGACCTGGCTGATTACGGCTTACCTGTTGATTGCGGTTATGCCGGTGCTGGCCGGTGCCGTTACAATGATGCTCACCGACCGTCATTTCGGCACGTCGTTTTTCGATGCCGCCGGTGGTGGCGATCCGGTCATGTTCCAGCATATATTCTGGTTCTTCGGTCATCCCGAAGTGTACATCATGATCCTGCCAGCCTTCGGTATCATCTCGGCCATCGTTCCGACCTTTGCGCGTAAGCCGCTGTTCGGTTATAGCTCGATGGTGTACGCGACTGCGTCAATTGCGATTCTGTCTTTCATGGTCTGGGCGCATCACATGTTCACCACCGGAATGCCCGTTGCAGGCGAGCTCTACTTTATGTATGCGACCATTCTGATTTCGGTTCCGACCGGGGTTAAAGTTTTCAACTGGGTTACTACGATGTGGAAAGGCTCGATGACTTTCGAGACACCGATGTTATGGGCACTCGGTTTCATCGTCATGTTTACCATTGGTGGTTTCTCGGGGTTGATGCTGGGTGTCGCACCGGTTGATACGCAGTACCACGACACTTATTTTGTGGTCGCGCACTTTCATTATGTACTGGTTACCGGCGCGCTCTATTCGATCATCGCCGCGTTTTATTACTGGGTACCGAAGTGGACCGGTCACATGTATGACGAGAAGCTGGGCAAGATCCACTTCTGGTGGTCGACGATCGCGGTTAACGTGTTGTTCTTCCCGCAGCATTTTGTCGGTCTTGCGGGTATGCCGCGGCGGATTCCGGATTACTCGTTACAGTTTGCTGAATTCAACATGATTTCGAGTATTGGTGGATTTGCTTTTGGCCTGGCGCAGGTGTTCTTCCTGTACATCGTGATCAAGACGATCAAGGGTGGTGAGAAAGCAACTGACCAGGTATGGGAAGGCGCGACGGGTCTCGAATTCGAGCATCTGCCTTCGCCACCGCCTTACCACAGTTTTACCGAAGCTCCTCCGGTTAAGTAAGAGGGTTTGCGGTGCTGTTTATGCAGGAAGATCAGCATCAGGATTTCACCTCCGCGGAGCGGCGTAGACGCACCCTGTGGATCGTGGCTGCTCATGTGCTGGTTGTTGTGACTTTTTTCGTCGCGACCTTTTTCTGGGGGAATTTTGAGTGAGGGTTAGTCCGCTTAAACTGGCAATAATTCCGCTGCTGATGTTCGGCTTCGGCTTCGCGCTGGTACCCTTGTACGATGTGTTCTGTGATATCACCGGACTCAACGGCAAGACCGGGCGTATCGAAGCTTCGGAAATCGACTCCGCGCAGGTGGATACATCGAGGACGATAGAAGTGCGGTTCCTGGCAAACACCAATACCGGTTTGCCGTGGAGCTTCGAGCCACTGGTCAAGAAGATGTCGATTCATCCCGGCCAGGTTTATGAAGCCGTGTTTCGGGTGCGCAGTGCCAGTGATAAAGCAACGCTGGGCCAGGCTGTACCAAGTGTTTCGCCAGGACTGGCCGCGCAGCACTTCAACAAGACGGAGTGTTTTTGTTTTTCCCAGCAAGAGCTAGCTGGATTTGAAAGCCGCGATATGCCGCTGCGATTTGTCGTCGGCAGGGATATATCGGAAAAAATAGAACAGATAACCCTGTCCTATACATTTTTTAGTCTGGACCAGGGTTGACAGGTTTTTAACGTATTCAGGATATAGAGAGAGATAATCCATGAGTAGCACAAGTAACGCAGATTAT
The DNA here is from genome assembly GCA_049666745.1 of Gammaproteobacteria bacterium. Taxonomy (GTDB): domain Bacteria; phylum Pseudomonadota; class Gammaproteobacteria. The sequence continues at coordinate 114 of JBATHL010000443.1, read as the reverse complement.
TATGTACCGCATGGCACCCACTGGCCGATCATAGGTTCTATCGGCTTGAGTCTGACCGTCATCGGTTTTGCCAATTTCCTGCATGGCACCTGGAGCATGACACCTATTTTCGTG
>JBATHL010000442.1:0-3440 GCA_049666745.1 Gammaproteobacteria bacterium | reverse complement strand
GTGCAAAAGGTGATGCCGACGCCGGGTGAGGAGCAGGCCCGGACCCGGGATAATGTCTTCGATCCGCCCGCTCAGTCAGGCCAGTCTCGAATTCCGGTGCTGATCAACATTACCGATCCCCGCTATACAACCTACGCCGCGCAGCTTCCAGTCCGTTCCCGGGCACAGGCGGCCATTTACAGCGAGCAGTTTCACCACCTGGTGGTGGTACGCAAGACTCTGTTGCGCATGTCGGCCTGGATGAATTACCTTTCCCTGTAATCCTGGAACAGCCTTAAAGATAAACAATCGACGCAGCGATTACTTAAGAATCCCTCTCTCAGCTTTATAGATCTGTCCCGGTGGTCCTCAACGGATTTGCCTCAGATGCCGGCTTATTCCGGGCCGGATTGTAACGGGTAAACAGGACGTACACCCTCTTGCTGGTAGTAGGGCATCATCTTCGGGACGAGTTCACGCAGTTTCTGTATGCGTTTTTCAGGAGCCGGGTGGGTACTGAAAAAATCGAATTGGCTGCCGTCACCGGATTCCTTCGCCATCTTTTGCCACAGGCTAACAGCGGCATGCGGATCGTAGCCGGCACGGGCGGCGAGTTCGATACCGATAACGTCGGATTCCGTTTCCGCGATACGGCTGTTGGGCAGCTTGATCGCAAGCGCCGCGGCGAGCGAAGCGCCAGCCAGTGCCACCCCCGGCTCGTCACGGGAGATGGCAAAGCCGGTAACGGCCAGGTCCGTGGCCAGTGCCACAGACATCTTTTCAGCGGTGTGCGCGGACAGGGCATGGGCGATCTCGTGCCCCATGACCTGCGCGAGCTCATCGTCCGTGGGTTTCAACTTGAGGATGAGCCCCGAATAAATCGCCATCTTGCCGCCGGCCATACAGAAGGCGTTCACGGTTTCCGGTTCGTCGATGACACTTACGCGCCAGTCCCAGTTTTTTGTTTCCGGGCGGAATACAACCGCCTGGGCAATGAGCCGGGCGGTAATATCGTTAACCCGCGCCGTCATCTCTGGATCGCTGTCGATTTTGCCTTTTTCGTCAAGCGGTTCAAGCATCTTGACGTAGGCCTCGCTGGATGCGCTGATCGCCTTGCTTTCCGAGATAATCATGAACTGCGAGCGGCCGGTGACAGGATTGGTGGCGCAGCCGACGATCGACAGGATCAGTACAAGTAGCGTTGCGACCCGGGCTAACATGAGCAGCAAGCAAAGTTTGCTTGGGTGTGACAGGCGAGTGGGCGTTGATTCATAGCGACTGATTATATGGCCTAACAGGGATTCAGACCAATAGCCTGATCGGCCTCGTTCAACTGATGTGGGTCACTGGAGACAGCTGGGCTTTCCTGATCAGGCTAACTGTCACCATATCCAGCCTGGGCCCGGGATCCGACCATATTTATACGCCTGAGAAATTCATAGGTTCTTGGAGTATTCGCTTTAAATCCCTCCAAATCGACTTCGGCAGTGAGTTTTAGCAGTGCATAGCCATGATCATTCACATGATGAACGCCTAGCTTTGCAATTTCCATCATGTAAGCCAGTACCAGGCCTGCAACTTTCCTGTCATCAGCTATATCGAAATATTTCCTGGGCCATTTTTCATTAAAACCCCTGACGAAATTGATAATTGAATGATCAGCTTTGGAATGAAATCCACCTGCTAAAGCACTATCCTCAATTGATTTTTTAACTAAAGACTCGATGCGCTTTGTTTTCGAGATCCCGGCCAAAAAGCCCATTTTCGATTCTCCCTTTAGCAATTTTAAAAATAGAGCCGGATTCTGCTCTGCCCATATTTGAAATTGATAATGAGTGTAAGGGAGGGGGCCGGGTATATATGGGGCTGATTTCCGGTTGGCGCATCAGGATCATCTATTGGCGTGAAAAGCATATTCCCGGGCGGGAGGACGCAAAAAAGATGAGTTAACTGTCACCATGATTGCCACAGATTGACTAGACTTAGGGCTACGGTAACTTGCATATAGACAACCAATGGTAGACACAACCCATCCAGATATTGCCATTCTGCGCCGCATCCGCAGCCTGAGCCAGTTCAACGACAAGCAACTGGAGAATCTTGCCACGAGCCTGCAAATCGAGACGGCAGACCCCGGACAGTGCCTGATTGATCTCGGCAGCTGCGAGAAATTCAGCCTCTACCTGGTCGAAGGTGTACTGCGCGCGATCACGCAAAATCAACAGGAAACACGCTTCGCATACGCCGACGACAGCGAGCTGTCTCCGATCGCGCAGATTCGTCCGAGCATGTACCGTGTTGTCGCCGATGAACCGGTGCGCTTTTTCCGGTTGTATTCGGAGCAGCTTGCCGATTTCGCGCGACACCAGATCGAAGGCGAGCCCGAGGCCGACATCGAGCTGATCGAAATCGATCAGGACACCGAGCAATCCATGTTTCAGATCCAGCTGTTCAAGGATCTTCTCGCCGGCGACCTCAAGCTACCCAGCCTCCCCGACGTCGCGCAACGCATCCAGCAGGCTTTTACCGACAACCTGGTTACAGCCGAAACGGTCGGTGTGATCATCCAGTCCGACCCCGTGATTACTGCGAAAATGATCATGGTTGCGAATAGCGCGCTGTATGGTGGTCGCGCACCAATCGAAACCCTGCAACAAGCCGTTGTTAGGCTCGGCCTCGAAAACACGCGCAAGCTGGTAATGGCCTACGCGGTCAGCGAACTGTTCAAGGGCGAAACTTCGGAGATGAAGTCGCATATGCATGCGGTTTGGAAACACAGCCAGCACGTGGCGAGCCTGTGCCGTTTGCTGGCTGGTGAGCTCGATGGATTCGATGTCGAACAGGCGCAACTGGCCGGACTGGTTCACGATATCGGCGAAGTCGCTATCCTGCAGTATGCACAGCAGTACGAGGAGCTGCGTGACAACCCGGAAAAATTACTCGAGACCGTGAAATCGATGCGCCCGCAGATCACCGGCATGATGCTGGAGCAGTGGAAGTTTGGCCCCGAGTTCGTCAGCGTCGGCGAAGGATGCGAGGAATGGTTCCGTAACCCGACCGATCAGCCCGACCTGTGCGACCTGGTACTGATTGCGCAGTACCACGCGATGATCGGCACCCCGCAGCAGAGAAGCCTGCCGCCGATCGCGGCACTTCCCGCTTTTGCCAAGCTTGGCATGGGTAACCTCGCAATCGAACAGATTATCGAATTCCTGAAGAAGTCGAGGGACAAGATCAAGTCGATCGAAGCCCACCTCGGATCGCTCTAGTCAAAGGGGTCAGTGTCGATCGATCTGATTTTCAAACCGGGTATCGGTTTCCGGCCGGGCCTGTGTGATAACCTGTTCCCCCCCACCATCAACATCTTGCGCGGCAATTTTAGACCCGTAACGCCGGCAAAGTTTCTGCAGCAGGAACAAAACGCAGGCCGACACCGTTATTGCACCAACGTTGCCCGGTAG
>JBATHL010000441.1:0-10418 GCA_049666745.1 Gammaproteobacteria bacterium | reverse complement strand
AAGTAGAGCTGTCGGCCTGGGTAAACGATTGGAACAGTTTTTTCTGCTGTTCGTCCGACAAGCCGATTCCCGTGTCGCAGACAGAAAATTCCAGTATGACCTCGTCGTCAAGATCCTGTGCCAGCTCGATGCCGAGCGAAGCCGAATCTCCAGCCTCGCAAAATTTGATGGCGTTATCGACCAGGTTTAACAGTACCTGGCTCAGGCGCAGCGAATCGCCGTGCAATTCCCTGGGGACATCGGGATTGACCTCTATCGATAGTTGTACGCCCTGTTCGTCTGCGCGCAGCTTGACCACATTGACCATATTGGCAATGATGTCGTCGAGGTTGAAATCGACGGCTTCCAACTCCAGTTTTCCGGCCTCTATCTTGGAGAAATCGAGAATATCGTTGAGGATGCCGAGCAGGTTTTCGGCGGCGTTGTTCGCCTTGCCGATATAATCTTTCTGTTGTTCGTCGAGTTCGGTTTTCAGCGCCAGGTGCGTCATGCCGATTATACCGTTCATCGGTGTGCGAATCTCGTGGCTCATGTTTGCCAGGAATTCGGACTTGGACAGGTTTGCCGCCTCGGCTTCCAGTTTCGATTGCCGCAGATCTTTTTCGCGCTCGCCCAGGTTGATCGCCATGGTTCCGATGGTTTCCGCGAGTACGCCGATCTCGTCGCTGGCGCTGATATCCAGCGGGTACGAAAAATCTCCCTTGCCGATTCTCACGGAGCCGATGATCAGTTTCTTGATCGGCGAGGTGATGCTGAACGCAAAGTAGATCCCCAGCCCGATCGCCATCAACAGGACGACGGCGAGAATAATAGTGATCTGGTAGGCAAGTGCATTGACCGATATGAAAGCCTCGTCTTCAGTAATCTCGGCTATCAGGCAAAGCTCGTTTTCCGCGAGCCAGCGATGAACGCCGAGCACGTCAACGCCGCGATAATCCTGGTAGCGATTGACCGGATTCGACTGCCGCTCCAGGCACTGGGTCACGCCCTCGGTATAAATCGCCCGCTTCAACGTGTCTCCCCTGCCCCAGCGGGATTCGGTGACAAAGAAATTATACTTATTGATCAGGTAGGTATCGCCGGTTTCGCCAAGCCCGGTATATTCCGCCATGATCTTGCTCATTGCATCGAGGGACACTCTGCCCGCGAGCACGGCAACGACCTGGTTGCGGGTATCCCTGATCGGCGTAGCCACGGTTAGTGCGGGCCCTCCCAGGGTTAGCGAGTGATACACCGGTGCGACAAACAGCCCTTGTCTGCCGCGAACGAAATACGGCCGGTTGCCCCGCTGTTTGCCTTCATTCCTGGCCTGCGTGGAAAACAGGATTTCTCCATCGAGGTTCAGGATAAACCACTCGAGAAAAAGGGGTATGTCGGGCAGGTGCCCGGTCAAAAAGGGCCTCAGCCTCTGGTACGAAACAGGTGTGGCCGATTGCCCCGCAGCGGCCGCCTGGTCACTGAAATTGCTGTGCGAAATCGAGTTCGCGATGGTCGAGGTGACGTTTTTGATATTGTGCAACCATTCGTCGATAGCCAACTGTTTGAGCGAAATGGTGCTATTGAGATGACTGATGAACTCCTGCTGCAATGCCCGCCTACCATTGTCATATGTCAAAAATCCGAACAGCAATACCGGTAAGATTGCTAGAATCATAAATAAAAGCAGGGTTCTTTTTACAATGCTCCTGGTCCAGAACGGGGAGAATTTCACGACTAAACGGTTATTTTTCCAGAAACTGCATAGTGTAAAGTTCTTCCGGATCGAAAACAGTGGATATAATGCCCTGGTCGACCATAGTCTGGTACATGTTTACCCAGTCTTCGCGTTTCATCCACCCGATGGAGCGCTCTCCGGTATGGATCAACGGAATACTGCTTTCCAGCACATTGATCTCATGCTCCAGATCGAGCCTGGAATCATAGTGCAGCGTGAGCTTTGCAAACTCCTTGGGATTCGAGATGACCTTGCGCCACCCATGCAGAATTGCCGTCAGAAATCGCTGCACCAGTTGGGGATTTTCGCGGATTAATTCCTCGGTCGTCAAAATCAGGTCCGCGTAGAAGTGCACTCCGTAGTCAGAGGGCAGAATATTGTACAATTCGAGCCCGTCGCGCTTGGCTCTCTGTATTTCATCAGTTATCCATGCCGCCTGCACATCGAGTTTGCCGCTGACCAGGTTGGTAAAATTATAGTCGCGTTTGACGATGCTGACGTCGTCGACATCGATCCCCTGGTTTTTCAGCATCGCCTTTAAAATGAGTTCCTCGCTGTAAGCGACACCGACGGTTTTTCCGACCAGGTCAGCGGGGATGGTTATACCCTCATCCGGAAGCGACGAGAGCACCATCGGGTGAATTCGATGCGTGGCCGCGATCGCCTTGATTTTCGCACCCCGGGAATATGCGATTATCAAACTGTCCGGTTGTCCGATAACAAAATCGATTCTGCCGCTGACCAGGTCTTCGATCGGGTCTTTATCGATGGATGCGGGAATCAGGGTGATATCGATACCCGCTTCACGAAATAGCCCATTTTGGTCGGCGTAGTATTCCCCTGAAAATTGGGCCTGATGCACCCACGAGAGACCGAGGGAGACTTTGCTCAATTCGTCAGGCGCGGACCCGGGGGCGACGCGGTCTTTCAGGAACAACGCCGCCAGTATAGCGATAACCACCACGATCACGGTCCCGAAAGCCAACAGGCTCTTGTTACTCATAACTTCAAAAACTCACTTGCCAGAATGACTTGCCGGAACCAGGCAGCGCCCGCAAGCGCCCGCATTTTATCCCCGTAACCGGCGTCGCAAGACTCGCAGGCTTTGGTAGTAGTGATCATAGCCTACCGATTAAATTTTTGTCTAGTATGAAACCAATATGGGAAAATCAATTGCCCTTCATTAATCCCACGCCGCTATTCGTCGGTCATAACACTGGATCCCACAGGATCAGACCGAAAGCGCATATCGAGGAATTAGCGTCGATTAATCTGAGCTTTTACCTAAGGGTCCGTTCCTGGCCGTAGATTGCCTCTGATGAGGCATTTGCCAGTGTCGGCTTTCGGGGAATTGCGGAAGATTAGTGGCAAAAGAAACCCACCGATTAGCGGCGGGTTAATAGGTCGATATAACTGACCTAAGGGTAATAACCATCATATCAAAGCATTGCCCGACGAACAGAGACGGAGTTCACGAACTTCAAACGGCCTGTGTTGGTTCGCACGAGATAATCTTTGAAACCCACTTCCCAAAGGGCAGAAATTGCGGCGCTGTCCAGCCATGGAGTATCTAATTTGAGTGTCAGTATATGGACTACTCCTCGTTTGCTTTGTGCCGCTTTGAGAAGTTCTCGTAAACGATTTGAGGGTCTGCTAACCGGGTCCAGCCACTTCACCTGAGGTCGAAATCCTACATTCTTTATGTATTTGATCAGCATTCGGATATCCTCATGCTTTACCTGATTGATGCTCAATCTTATGCGCTCGCCTTATTCAGCCAACCAGTTTCTGTTCCTGATCTTCATACTCATCCTGGTGGTGGTGGTCATCCAGGTGGGTGCGTTTACGATGGCCCTGGACAAACTGGGATTGTCAGCCTATTCGGCGATGCTACTACTGATCTGCACCCTGATGGGCAGCGCTATCAATCTGCCACTTTTTTCAATTCAGGCAAAGGAACCATCAGAAGAAACAAAGCAAATATTTCGCGGCCTACTATTTGGTCGCCCGTTGCCTTTCACTGGAAAAACAATCGTCGCTATTAACGTAGGTGGCGCCATCATTCCGGTTAGTTTTTCCATTTATCTGATCAACACTAACCAATTGCCGCTTATCCATGTAATCCTCGCAATTGCGACAGTAACAGCGGTCTGTCGCATATTCAGCCAGCCTATACCCAGGTTAGGTATTGGTATACCAATATTCATTGCGCCGATTACCGCAGCACTTACCGCATTATCCCTCGCACCCGAAAATAGTGCCCCGATGGCCTACATCTGTGGCACCCTGGGGGTACTGATTGGCGCAGATCTGATGCGCCTGCAAGATATACGCAAGCTTGGTGCTCCGGTGGCCTCTATCGGAGGGGCTGGTACTTTTGACGGTATATTCTTAACCGGAATTGTCGCTGTATTGCTTACTTGAGCAATAGTATCGTTAAATGTCCCTCCAACTGGCTCGAGTCTAGCCAGCCCCATTAACTTGCATACGGTTGGATGGAGCCAGCGGAGGGCTGCAACGTGCCGTAAGCACTAGTTCTCGTGATTCACATGAATGACTCCAATGTGCCGAAAAAAGCAATTAATTATTAGATTCTGAGTGACGTTTATGGCCGCAATACGAAGCCTGGCTGGTGCAACTGAGCGTCCTTTCCCACATAAACTCTACACGAGTGTTTGCTCTGCGCCCCCTACACGCATACGCGTGCCGCAAAATGTGCCACACAACATCGCAAGCAAGATGATCGGTTATGCTGCTGTGATGGCGTAGTGGGGGAAGGAATGAGATTCGATACAGCTAAATCTCAGCAGCCCTTATAGTTTTTAGCTACGCATTTTTGGGCCATTTGTTGAGCCAGGACTATGTCTTCAGGAGTCATTTCCCTCGCCAGATTGTCACGTTCACCTGCAGCAGCTTCAATTCCTTGTGATGCAGCTATGTTGACCCACATATGGGCGCGTAAATTGTTCTGCGGAACGCCGATCCCATTTAAATACATAGACCCTAGAAGAAACTGGGAGCCAGCGTCACCTTGACCAGCAGCAAGCCTGTACCACCTGGCTGCTTCCTTGTCGTCCTGTGCAACGCCTTTTCCCATCCGATACATAACTCCCAGATTGTACTGGGAACTAGGATCACCTTCTTCAGCCAGAAGTTTCCATTCCTTGAGTGCAGTTGCATAATCTTCTCGATCATAAGCATCCAAACCCTTTTGAAAATCGGCAAGCACGGGAGTGCCAAACGGCAAAGTAAATATCGTCAGCATTAGTACGGCGATGTATATACTCATCAATTTTCCGGCTAGCTTTTTCATTTAAAGTATTATATTAGAAACCAGGCCGATCTGTCTGATTTAATTCAACTTCTCCACCCGGACTTGATTTTCTTTTCTTTCCGCTCCGCTTCAAGAAAAGAGAAATTCAACCCCGGGGCGATCCCCCATCAGCAACTGGAGAATCCACATAAATAGAAAACTAACCGTTATCGACTGGCATTGTAGGTAAATCGAATAATTGAGCGCCTCTGGTTGGCGCCGAAGATTGCCTCTAATGAGGTATCTGCCAGCGTCGGCTTTGGGGGATCGGATAGCGCACGCAGCCATTGTTTTACTCTACGCTGGATACTACTAAACCGGGGAAGCTGCTTGCTGCAGAGTCCTGCAGAGACCTGTTATGCCATAAAACAGGTCTGTTAAACCGGGATTAGAGTTTCGGGTGTAGTGTGATCAGTTTCTCGTTGTAAATTCATCGATTTGGCTAAGCTGTTTTGATAATAAAGCCAGGATTGCAAACTCTGATATATGAATCGAGCTGTTTCGAAAGAATTTACGCCCTCAATGACCAAGTCAGACCTGGTCAAAGTTCTGTCTAAAAACCAGAGATATCTGGCATCCAAAGATGTTGAAGTCGCGGTCAAAAGCTTGCTAAACATATTGAGCAATAGCTTGTCTTCAGGTGAACGTATAGAAATCAGGGGATTTGGTAGTTTTAACCTGCAATATCACCAACCTCGAAGCGGAAGAAATCCGCGAACCGGGGAACCGGTTAATGTTTCAGGCAAGTATGTTCCGCACTTCAAACCCGGCAAAGAGTTGCGCAAAAGAGTTCTGTAACGCCTGCTCGGAGGCCCCGATAAAACGGTATTTAAATCGCCAATAGCTCAACCCAACAGAGTCATGTAATCGCGACAGGGTGAATTAAGGGATGTCGGATAAATTCCTGACCCAACGCAATAAATCCATGAATAATTGGGATATCCTTAATCAATGGTGATTGAGGCATGAAACACGATAATCCCGAAGTTGTCATCGACCGCATAATAGACAAAGTCGGTAAATGTCTGGTGGTCGGTACCCCGCTGGCTGCGGGTAAGCCTAATCACCTGCTAAATTCCCTGTATAACCGGGTAAAGAATAATCCCGAGCTGAATCTTAAAATCTTTACCGCTTTAACCCTCGATAAACCGAAGGGCAAAAGCCTGCTCGAAAAGCGCTTCCTCGAGCCGATGGTCGAGCGGGTGTTCGGCGACTACCCGGATCTGGATTACGAACAGGACAGGCAGGCGGACACACTGCCGTCCAATGTCGAAATTCTCGAATTTTATTTTCCCGCAGGCCGATATTTGCACAACGATTACGCCCAGCAAAATTACGTCTGCAGCAATTACACGCATGTTGCCCGCGACATGATGGATGCCGGCGTCAACGTCTTGTTGCAGATGATCTCGAAGGGCGAATTTGAAGGCAGGGAATGCTACAGCCTGAGCTCGAATCCCGATGTAACCCTCGATCTCATCGGCCTGATGCAAAGAAGATACTCGGACGATAGCACCCCTTTCGTACTCGCTGCCCAGATCAACCAGAACCTGCCGTTCATGTATGGTGATGCCCTGGTAAATCCTGCAACCTTCGACCTGGTGCTGGAAAATCCGGATTTCCAGTACAAAATTTTCGGTCCGCCGAAAATGGCCGTCACCGACCGTGATTTCCTGATAGGGCTGTATATCAGCACTCTGATAAGAGACGGGGGTGAGCTGCAGGTCGGCATTGGCACCATTGGAGATGCATTGGTTTATGCGCTGTTGCTGCGCCACCGGCAAAACGATATTTATCAGGCCTTGTTGAGGGATTTCGGAGTCATTGAAAAATTTGGTTCCGTTATCGATAAGATCGGTGGAACCACGCCCTTCGAAGCAGGACTCTTTGCCGCCTCGGAGATGATGATCGACGGTTTCATGGAATTGTACAACGCCGGCATCGTCAAGCGTAAAGTCTATGACGATGTGTACATTCAAAGACTGATCAACGAGGGCAGTATCGATGAGACCATAACTCCGCGGACGCTTGATCTCATTCTGATGAGAAAAAGTATTCACGAGTCGATAAGCGAAGAGGATTTCGCATACCTGCAGAAATTCGGAATATTCAAGCGTGAACTGAGCTTCAGCGAAGACGAAATTACGACTGCGGAAGGTTACAAACTTTCAAACGACCTGGGTGATCTGGATAACAGAAAAAATATTTACCAGTACTGTCTCGGTGAGAAATTAACCAACGCCGATGTCATCCACGGTGGCTTTTTCCTCGGCTGCCAGAGTTTTTATGACTGGCTGCGAAATTTGAGCGAGGAAGACCGCAGGCTGATTAATATGAAAAGCGTTCAAAGCATCAACCAGCTCTATGGGCACGAGGAGATCGACAGGCTTCATCGTAAGGACGCTCGCTTCGTCAACACCTGCATGATGATGACGTTGAACGGTTCGGCGGTCAGTGACGGGCTGGAGAACAATCGCCTGATTAGTGGAGTCGGCGGTCAGTATAATTTCGTTTCCATGGCACATGCGTTGCCCAACGGGCGCTCTATTCTCAATTTCCGCAGCACACGAAAAACCGGCAAGGGAGAAACCTCCAGCATCGTCTGGAATTACGGTCATATGACCATACCGAGGCATTTACGCGATATCGTGGTCACCGAATTTGGCATAGCCGACGTACGCGGCAAAACGGACCGGGAAATCATCCATCAGTTACTCAATATTACCGATTCCCGTTTCCAGCAAGGGCTTGTGGAAACCGCGCAACAGAACGGCAAAATCCGCGCTGATTACACGATAAGCGCTGCATTCACACAAAATCGTGTCGAGGAGATTTCAAAAAAACTGCAGCATTACAAAGAACAGGGCCTGTTTAACGCTTTCCCCTTTGGAACAGATTTTACCGACGAAGAAATTTTCATTGGTAAGGCGCTTAAAATCCTGAAAAGGAAAAAACAAAATCCAACAACGATGCTTTGGACCATACTCAAGGCCTTTTTCACCCCTGCCGATCAAAAACCCTATGAAAAATACCTGAGAAGAATGAAGCTCGATAAAGCGAACAGTTTAGAAGAGAAGTTGTACCAGAAACTCCTTACTTTCGAGTTTTCCAGGTTTGACAAAACGGACTAGTAAAGCAGCCGGGTTCGTGCCGTAACGGACGCCTGGTCGCGATGAATTTATTGCGCAGTAAACCAGATCATTAATTTTTCGGAATAGCTACTTGACCGCAATGCAGGTGCAGGGCGCACGGTTAGCTACCTTGTGCGACACACTGCCAAGAAACAGCCCCTTTAAATCGTTCAATCCACGCGAACCCATAATCACGCAATCAATATTTTCGGCGTCGATAAATTCCAGGATTCTATCGGCCGGATCACCAGACTCAAGACGAACATCGAAATCTTCCAGGCCATTTTGCTCGGCACGCCCCTTTGCTCCCTCAATAATATGCTTGCCTACCTCGATCAATAAGCCCGGTGATATTCCTGAATCCTCGAAGGCGGAACCCGCAGCCAATGCAACCCTGTAGTCCATTGCTTTCAGGCGCTTTATTTCAGTGTTGACATGCTCTGCAAGCCCCTCTATTTCTGCAAATCGCTGCAAAGCGTCAATATTTTCAGAGCGATGAGGTACATGCATGATAACAAGCGCAGCTGCATATTTTTTTGCGAGATCAATTGCCAAATCGAGCGCCTTGCGGGCATGATCTGAGCCATCGACGGGACACAGTATCTTGTTGAACATGGCAGGCCTCCGAAATTTTTGTCAACCCGTGAGAGACCACCATACCCGGATATCGCTCTGGCAAATTGACCCAGCTCAACAGGGATAAAATTAGCAACCAATGTCTGCCATTGCTGCCTGTCGTCCCTGAACATTGCAGTTTAAATGCCTGTTTTCGGGATGCAGACTTGAAAAACCCCAGTCAGATAGCAAATACTGTTAATACTGCTGACGTGGCAGCGAAAACTATCCAGGATTAAACAGTGCGTTACAGGCCAATGACGGTGCGAATTTTTGCAGCCATGTTCTCGACATGGGTCGGCGTTTCCTATGCGGCGGCAACCGGCAGCAGCCCGGAATTAGAACAAACGCCTGAGCCCTTCACGATCATCGCACAGTCGAGCAATCTTTTTGGCGGCTATGGGCCGACCACGATGACTATCGATATCAAACCTGGCGATGCAAAGAATATTGTCCGCGCCAGTTCCGGGCGCGTTATCCCTGTCGCGATTCTCGGATCAAGCGACCTCGATGTAACAGCGATTAATCCGCGCACCATCAGGCTAAACGGTGTCGATGTCATGCTGGTCGGCAAGTCTGACAAAAGTTTATGCCACCAGGCAGATATTAATGACGATAGCTACCAGGATCTCCTATGCGATGTACGCACCACGGGCTTCAAGGTCAGCGAAGGCGAATACAGGATCATCCTCAAGGCAGCAACCTATAAAGGCGAATCGTTAACCGGGGAAGATCGAATCAAGATAGTACGCCATTAAGAACAGATCGAAGGAGTCAGTGTCGATCGATTTCAGCATTTAACTGAACGTCACCTGATAGCCGAATTACCCGATACCCGGGTTGCCGGATACGCCTTTAAGCACAGGGGTGTTCATTTTCTTGATACTTGCACTGTCCTCGCGGCGCAGTTAGTCCGCGACCACGTCCCAGATCGGCGCCCCCGGTGATTGCGAGCCCACCGTCGCCCAACCGGCCACCTTGTATTTCTTCGCCGCATCGATAAGAGTGCCATCGTCGAGTTGCATGTCGGCGATTCGCGCGCCCGCCTGTGCCTGCGGTTCGATAGAGTAATCGAGTCCTCCGAGTCGCACCATGTCTCCACCCTGCTGGTAGTAAGGATCCAGGTTGAACAGGTTGTCGGCGACGTCTTCGAGAATCAGCTTCAGGTCTTCGCCACTCATTTCGCGCACATAGGTCTCGGGATAGGTAATGCAGGTTTGATCCATGACATGCTCCATCGTGATCGCCTGCCCCGACAGTACCGTGGTACCCCAGCGGAAGCCTGGTGACAACGCTATCTGCGCGTCGCCCTCGGTGCGCAGGGCATCACAAATGACCTGGTCGAAAGTGCCGTTGAAATTACCGCGCCGGAACAGCACATCTTCCGCTACTGCCAGTTCTTCCTGCAGTTTAGGCAGATAGGACTTACGCGCACCATCGATGTAGGCTGCCATTTCAGCATCTGCATCGAGCAGGTTGGAGAATACCGGTAACAGCCGATATCGAAAATCGCGCAGCTTCTTGCCCTTGTAATCCATATCCATGACGCCGAGAAACTTGCCATTGGATCCGGCATTGGTGACCAGCGTCTTGCCGCTCGGGTTGGACACCGGGACCGCTCCCGGCACGCCATCATTGGTATGAC